>NZ_CAMUDP010000006.1:0-91867 GCF_947087635.1 Anaerococcus tetradius | reverse complement strand
TAAATTGTACATTCTTATCTAGCCAGAAGTGTACATTTTTATATTGACATTTATAATTTACAAAAATAGCAGGGATATCATGCTCGTCTCTGCTCGATTTTATCTTGATTTCTTCTATATCCTTATCTTTGGCAAACTCATCATACTTATCCTTATAGAGGCTGATATTTTTTATAGTATCCTCCCTACTAATAAGATTAGTAAGGCCATTAAAGGTCGCACTGCCAATAAAAATCCCAATGGCTAAGGCTAAAATAATAAAAAGAGCTAATACTGCTCCAACAACAAGCTTAATTTTCTCCTTCATGATCTCCTCCTTTACTTTATTATAAAATATTTGATAATTTTTGACAATATTGAGGAAAACATTTTACATCCGCTTTACAAAGTAACAAAAAAAGATCTCTCCTAAGAGAGATGCTTTTCTTATATTAGGCCTTTTTCTTAATTACTCCGTAGATTAGTCCACCTACAATTGAGCCTACTAGGACTGCTCCTATAAATAGGGCTGCTTGGCTTAGGCTTGACATAGCTGCTAGGACGAAGATTCCTCCGTGTGGAGCTGGTGCTGATACATTGAAGGCTCCAACTATTGCTCCTGCTATGGCTGATCCTATAACACTTGCTGGTATAACCTTGGTAGGTTCTGCTGCTGCAAAAGGAATGGCTCCTTCTGTTATAAAGCTTAATCCCAAAATGTAGTTAGTAATTGTTGTCTTTCTTTCTTTTTCTGTAAATTTATCCTTAAAGAAAGTTGTAGCGATTGCTATGGCGATTGGTGGAACCATTCCTCCAACCATTACTGCTGCCATAAAGGTTCCAATTCCTGTATCTGTGAAGGCGCCTATGGCGAAGGCGTAGGCTGCCTTGTTGATAGGACCCCCCATATCTACTGCCATCATTCCTGCAAGAATTGCTCCAAGCACTAGCATGTTTGCACCAGATAGGCTTGTTAGCCAGTTGTTGATGAAGCTGTTTATGCCTGTAAAGATTGGATCTATTACAAAGAACATTATAGCCCCTACTATTAATAGACCGAAGACTGGATAGATTAGCATTGGCTTTAGACCTTCAATTGATTTTGGAAGGTTTCTTGTAGCCTTTTTCATGTAATTTACAACATAGCCTGCTATAAAACCACCGATTAGACCACCAATAAAGCCTGCTCCCCTACTTGCCATAAGTCCTGCAACCATACCTGGCATGAGGGCTGGTCTATCTCCTATTGACATGGCGATGAAACCTGCAAGGATTGGGATTAGGAAGGTGAAAGAATCTCCACCAAGACCATTCAGGAAGCTGAAGGCAAGGGACTTATCTCCAGCAAATCTTTCTACTAGGAAAGATATTGCCATTAGGATTCCACCACCAATTACAAATGGAAGCATGTGGCTAATACCATTCATCAAATCTCCGTAGATTTTTTGCCAGAAGGATTGACCCCCACTCACTTGTTCTTTGACTGCGCCTTTTTCTCCATCTCCATGGAAAATATTAGCTTCGCCCCTGATGGCTTTTTCTACTAATTCGTCTGCCTTTCTGATTCCATCAGATACTGGTCTTTGGATGACTTTCTTGCCATCAAATCTGTTGGTTTCAACTTTTTTGTCAGCTGCAATTATTATTACATCTGCTTCTTCGATTTCTTTGTCTGTGAGTCTATTTTTGATACCATCAGAGCCATTTGTCTCTACCTTGATGCTTGCTCCAGCCTTAGCTGCTGCTTTTTCGAGGGCCTCTTGGGCCATGTAGGTGTGGGCTATGCCGTTTGGACAAGCTGTAACTGCTAGAAGTTTAACGGTCTTTTCACTTGCCTTATCTGATGGTGCTTTTTCTTCAAGAACTTCTTTCTTTTTTTCTGAGTATTTTTCGATTACTCCATAAACATCATCAGCACTTTCACACTTCTTTAGGTCATTTATAAAGCCATCTTTCATGAGCATCTTGGAAAGCTCTGCCAGGGTTTCTACATGGAGGTTGTTTGCTCCAGCTGGTGCTCCTATGGCAAAAAATATTTCTGTTGGCTCGCCGTCTAGGGCTTGGTAGTCAAGGCCTCCGACTTTTCTTGCAAAAAGAACTGCTGGCTCTTTGACCGTTTCATTTTTGGTGTGAGGGATAGCAACTGATTCGCCTAGGGCAGTTGATCCTTCTTCTTCTCTTTTTATAAGACCATTTTTGAAATCTTCCCTACTTTTTACATAGCCTTTTTCATAAAACTTATCAGCAATCTCTTCTATAGCACTTTTCTTATCATTAGCACTTAGATTAAAGATCATCAGGTCGGCTTTTAATAAATCTCTAATTTCCAATTTCACTTACCTCCACTTTTTTTAGAATTTCATAAATTTTTTCCTTGCTTCCTATATCTGGACTAAAGGCAGTTGCTGTACCACAAGCGACAGCCAGCTTATAGGCATCCTTTTTAGTTAATCCTTCCCTTATACCATGGACAAAACCTCCAACCATGGAATCTCCTGCCCCTACGGAATTGACAAGCTTACCATCAATCGCCTTAGCACGATAAACACAATCCTTATCCACAAAGATAGAACCTTCTTTGCCAAGGGATACTATCACATTTTCAGCTCCAAGCCCCACTAATTTCTTAGCATAAGTTACCATTTCATCGAAGCTGTCTATATCTCTTTCAAAAATATTTCCTAATTCTTCCTTGTTAGGCTTAATTAAGATTGGCTTATATCCTAGATAAGAAAGAACTTCCTTGTTCGCTATATCAATAGTAAAATCGCACTTAGCCTTCTTTATTACTTGCTTATAAAAGTCCTTGTCAAGGCTTTTTGGAAGTGAACCAGATATAACAAGAAGGTCGTCCTTGCCTATTTCTTTAATCTTTTTGAAAAATCTCTCAATCTCTTCCCCATCAATATGTGGGCCTTCTGCGTTAATTTCAGTTTCCTTATCATATTTAAGCTTGGCATTAATCCTTGAATCTCCCTTGATTTTAGTAAATTCTTCCCTAATTCCAAGCTCTCTTAGCTTATCTTTGATAAATTGACCAGTAAAACCACCAACAAAGCCTATATTAATCGGATCATTTCCCAAATTCCTTAGAATTTTAGAAACCATGATTCCCTTGCCACCAGCATATTTTTCTGTAGAAATTGCCCTAATTGTCGCTCCATCTACGAAAGAATCAAATCTCATAATATAATCAATGGATGGATTGGTCGTCAATGTATAAATCATTCATCCTCCCCTATCAAAATCGCTTCATCACTCCTACAAATCTTTGCATGATAAAAATTATGGGTCTTGGACCTATCTGCCAAGACAAAAGCCTTATCGGAAAGCTCAATAACCTTTCTTTTAATCAAGGCCTCATTAATATCAGCCGTATAGAAATAATCATCATCATAGCCATTAGCCCCAACAAAGGCTAAATCAAAGCTAAAATTTTCTAGCTCATTCATAGCTACAAGTCCAGTAGTTGCCATAGTCTTTGCCTTGAGCTTGCCACCAAGAATTATAGTATCAAGCCCCTTAGCCACTAATTTATTAATATGCATAAGACCATTAGTAACTATCCTTATCTGTCTTGCTTCGATAAAATCAATAAGCTCGCTTGTGGTAGAACCTGCATCTATGTAAACTAAAGACTTATCCTTAATAAGACTTGCTGCCTTTTCTCCTATAAGCTTCTTTTCTCTAAGCTTCGTTTTCTCATTATCGTAAAAACTTCTCTCATCAGCCCTAATATCTAGGATAGCTCCTCCATGTACCCTTTTAATTTTTCCAGCATCCTCTAGCAGATCCAGATCACGCCTTAGGGTCGAATCACTAGTCTTTAACAAATCCTTCAAATACTTATTAGATACTTTCTTCTCTCTAAGAAGGGCATCCATAATAAGGTCTAATCTCTTTTCAACTATCATAAGTATATTATATCGTCATTATCTACCATTTTCAACCAAAAACGTTCATAATCCTTCTTGATTTGACTAATCCTGCAAATAAACTATAATTATTAAAAGCGGACAATTTCTACATAAGGAGTTAATATGAAAGAACTAGAAGAAAAAATATTAGAAGAAGGTATTGTAATAGGACCTAATATCCTTAAAGTTGATTCCTTCCTCAACCAACAAATTGATTGTAATCTCATCCAAGCAATGGGCAAGGCCTTTGCTGAGCACTTCAAAGATAAAAAAATAGATAAGGTTCTAACAGTTGAGTCATCTGGAATAGCCCCAGCCCTAGCAACAGCTATTGAACTTGGTGTAAAGTGTGTATTTGCTAGAAAGCAACAATCCCTAACCACAGGCGATAATGTCTACCACTCAAGCGTATATTCTTTTACCAAACAAGTTACAAATGAGCTAATAGTTTCAAAAAACTTCCTTAAAGAAGACGAAAACGTCCTAATGATAGACGACTTTTTGGCAAATGGTCAAGCAGCCAAAGGCATGGTTGCCCTAGTAAGACAAGCTGGCGCCAACCCAGTAGGTATTGGTATAGTAATAGAAAAGTCCTTCTCTGAAGGTCGTGAAGTAATCGAAAAAGAAATGGGACTAGAAATCTACTCCCTAGCAAGAATTGCCAAGCTTGAAGAAGGTAAGATTACATTTGTTCAAGATTAATGATAAATGAAGATATTTTTTATAAGGAGCACATAGCTCCTTTTTTGATTATGTAATATCTCACTTGAAAAGTTTTTATATACATATCACTAACTGTTAATTATTCAACTAAAACATCAAAAAAAGTCGGATTTCTCCGACTTCCTTTGAAATATGATAATCAAATATCATACTTTATGATTTTTTTCTTTTTTCTTGCTTACAAATAACATAGATGCTGTACCCATTAATGTTACTAGGACTTCTTTTAATGGATATACACCAGTCTTGACATTTTCATTTTTTGATTGTTTTTTAGCGTGTGATAGCTGAATCTTGTTTGATAGTTCATCACGCTCAGAACCCTTACTAGTTTTCGATTTATTTGAATCTGTACTAGAATTTTGAGTAGCTTGATATTGTTGTTTTTCTTGCTTTTCATTATTTGATGATATATTTATCTTTGTATCTTGGTCTACTCCAACACTTGGTTCTGTATTTGTACCTTGGTCTTCACCAACACTTGGTTGTGTATTTGTGCCTTGGTCTACTCCAACACTTGGTTGTGTATTTGTACCTTGGTCTTCGCCAACACTTGGTTCTGTATTTTTGCCTTGGTCTACAACTTTATTTTTTACAGTAACAACTAAACTTACTTCTTGGGTGTCACCATCATTATAGGTAATTTTTATTTTCCCTTCATATTGTCCTGGTTTTTTAGTATCGATTTTTGTCTCAGTTATATCTTCAACTTTATTAATCTCAAAAATATTTCCATTATTATTTACAATATTATCTGTTAAATCAAAAGAGTCACCTACTGTTACTTCCTCATTTTTAACCTCAATAAGTTGAATATTTTGAGTATTTACCTTGACATACCATTGGATTTTATTTTTTGGGTAAGATACTCCTTCTTCCTTATTTTTGGCTTTGACATATTCAGAACCAAACAAATCACCATATTCATTTTCGATTTTTTCTATTGTTTTTTCGTTTTTCTTGCTTGTAACCCTATATTTTTGACTTTCACCTACCCTATGAGCTCCAATTGATTTTAGGTAAGATTCACTTAAAGTATACCCATTTCCCCCTCTGCTATCACTAAGCTTTAAATCAAATATATTTGTTTGTGGTTTAACGATTATAACCTGTCCGCTCGTTTCCCTTTTGCAGGTCTTATCTTTTAGCACACTTAAATCTTTTATATAATTTCCATTTAATGTAATGAATTGCTTAACAGGGGTATCTTTAATTGGGCTTATATCCTTTATCTTATTTGATTTTAAATTTAGATAATCAAGATTCTTAAGATCTTTGATTGGAGTCAAGTCAGAAATTTCATTTGAGTCAGCTGTCAAGTTTTTAAGTTCGCTAAGATTTTTTACAGAACTTAAATCACTAACCTTATTATCTCTAAACTTTAATTCTTTTAATTCTTTGAGTCCTTCAACTGGGCTAAGATCTTTCACATCGTTATTATTAAACATTAGCTTTTCTAAATTAGTGAAACTTTCTATTCCCTTAATTGAAGTTATGCTCTTATTCTTTCTTACAAACTTTCTTTTCTCTTTATCGAAAGGAGCTTCATTGGAAACACTCAACTGACTAGCAAGGAGAGCCTCCCTTTTAGTTATGAAATTCTGATTTTCTGGCATCTTGTATGATTTGTCAGTCAATACCAACGAATATTTATTTTGATCAAATCTTCCACTACCTTGCTTGTACAAATTAATAATCGTTTTCTCTAATAATTCATCTTCAAATGTAATATGCTCATCTAATGTAGCACTACTATCACTAGATTCTTTTCCCTGGTCCCTAGTAGAAGTTGGGCTTGTTGCATCTGAACTATTTTGTGGACTTTCCGTTGTTGTATTTGAGTCGCTTTCACCTATAGGGTTTTTGGTATCTGTGATTTTATTTGCTTCACCATGTTCTTCGCCTGCTTGTGCATAAGAAACATTATTAATTGATAATGTACCTAAACTAATAGAAGCTAGAAGCATAATTTTAATCAACCTATTATTCATAATATCCTACCTTTCTTTCATACTTAATAACTTTATTATACTGATTTCTATTTATAACCTCAACAAATACATATATAAAACTTATATGTAAAAAAGTTTATTTAGTCTATAACTAATCTTTGAAACTATATAAAATTTAGCAATTTTCCTATATAATACTTATATCTATAAATGCTAATGATTACTTAAAATGATTATAAACTATATTGTTGATAGATTTTGCCTAGTGCTTACGAATATATAGGTGAAGGAGGATGGAATGGATGAGAGAAGAATAATTGATGGAATAAAAATCAAAGATGAGAAATGTCTTATCGAATTTATTGATGTCTATGGCAAAATTATGAAGGCGAGTATCGTTAAGACAATTGGCTCTAGGAATGAGCTTGTTGAGGAAGTCCTAAATGATAGCCTCCTTGCTATTTGGGATAATATTGATTCTTTTGATGAAACTAGGTCGTCTTTCAAAAATCGGTGTGCAGGAATTGCTAAATACAAGGCAATTGATTGTATCAGAAAGGAAAATCGCCACAAAAGTCTTGACCTTGATGAGCTCAGCGAAACAATCGCCTACGAGGATGACTTTGACCTTGATGAAGCAGAAGAAATCTTAAACCTTTTATCTGATGAAGATAGGGAGATTTTTGTGAAACTTTTCTTGGAAGGCTACAAATATGAGGACCTAGAAAAGGAAACTAAGCTTTCCAAAGAAAGACTCTACAACAAGGTCTCACGAACAAAGAAAAACTTACGTCTTAAATTAGGAGGAACTTATGAATAATATTTATGATAAGATTAATGATATGGATTTTGCTACAGATGAAATTGACCTAAGCGATTTAGAAAAAGCAAGACTTATGAAAGTTGCCAAGGCCTATAGCAAGAAATCTTACAAAAAGAAAATAATCGCCATAGCTTGCGCCCTAATACTCGTTGCAGGCTTTGGTATAAGCCCTGCCAGGGCTGAGCTTGTAAAAGTTGCAACAGATGTCAAAGTTAGCATGATGGAGGCTTTTGGAGCAAGCCCTGAATCCTACAAGTATGTAACTAGCCTTAACCAACCAATAAGTCTAGGCGATGATGATTTTGTAATAGGCAATCTCGCCTTTGATAACAAATTTCTTTTTATAAATACCCTAAGAAAGGCAGATGGTCAAGATACTAAGCTTAATTCAATCCTATACAAGCTTGTTGTTAATGGAAAAACTTATAAGCTAATGGGAGCATCAGGCTCGAAAGTTCTCCTCAAGGATGGAAAGACTACTAGCGAAAATCTTATGTTAAACTTTGACGAGGAATTTCCAAGCCTAGAAAATGCCGATGTCGACCTCTACTATATGAATGGTAATGCGACAAAAGTTGTCTCCCTCAAGGCTGATGTAAATACTGTAAATGATGAAAATAAGATATTAGCAGAAAATATGCCCCTAGCCAATAGTCAAGCTAAAATAAGCCTTATGAAAATAAATCCTATAAGCCTAACTTGCCTTATCGAAAATCTCGATGATGGATACTCCTACGACTTGGAAGGACTTGATGAGGACGGCAGGAAAGTTTCCCTTGATGAAAGGCTTATGGAAGATGGCAAGGCAAGCTTCGTCTACAATGCTAGTTTTTCAGACCTTAGCCTTGATGAAATAAGAGATGGCAGAGAAATAAAATTTAGCCTAAAAGCAAGCAAAAGAAACAAAGAATCTGGCAAAGAAACTGATGGCAACTACCAAACAATATCAGAATTTACTTGCTCTTGTAACTAGGATTTCCAATCCTAGAATGAAAAAATCGTCAGACCCTAAGCGGTATGACGATTTTTATTTTATCTTTCTATTGAAGTTTTCCTTTGGTAGAAGAAAATTCCTAGGCTCATCACCAAGGCACCCATTATTGAAAGGAAAATTATTCCCCTTCCTCCAGTTCCTGGATAAGTGAACTTTTGGTTTTTGACTTCTATCGTAAGTAAATTTTCATCTGAATTATTTTCTTTTACCTTTATATAATCCTTGTAGATAAAATTCTCATCCTTTACATATTCTCCAGTTGATCCATCTTTTAATTTAGCTGGGATTATTAGACTTCCATCGTTTTCTATAAAGAATGGAATAGGCTTAGATAGTTTCATATAGCCTTTTGGTGCTCTTGCTTCAACAAGATAATACAAGCCTGGTTCGAATAATTGTCCACCATTATCAAAAGTAAATTCACCATTCTTAAGATCTGCGACTTGGCCATTATATTTATTATTTTCATTTTGGCTATCAGTCTTGCTTATGAAAAATCTTGCAGAAGTATAAATATCTCCTGTTATAGACTTGCCATCCAAATCAAGCTTTGCAATTTTTAGCTTTACTTTTTTGATTTTGATATTTTCTATCTTTGCTGGATCAATAGTAGCATTTTTCCTAAAGTTTTTGATTTCCTCTACCTTGTAGCCTGTAGCAGATATATCTCTTATTTTTAACCAGCGTCTTTCGCCTCTGCTTAGGTTTCTAATCCTTATATATCTAGCATAGGTATTGAGATTTTCGCTTATATCATAGGCTTCCCTACGCTTATCATCGCTAGGCTTGTTTGGAGAATTTGGATTCTTGTATTTCTTAAATCTCCTATAGTTGACCCCATCAAGTGAATACTCGATTACAAATTCATCATAGGCATCATTTCCACTATTAGACCCCTTAGCTGGACCTTGGTTAAAATCAAAGGAATCTATCCTATAAAGTCCCTTTAGGTCAATTCCGACAAATTCGTCCTTATCTACATGATCACCAACTGATTGGCTCCATAACTTAACATCGCCGAAACTGTTCTTGTCGTTATCAAACATTCTATTCTTATCATCATCAGCAATATAATTACTGTACCTGTCTGAATAGATTAAGTTATCTTTAGTCAAAGGAATTTTGCCAACTTTTTCCTTGCCATTAATGGTAAATAAGCTTGTATCTCCATAATCATTTACAAAGGCTTTGTAGGTTTTATCTTCTTTCTTGTAGCCTGTTGGAACAACAGTTTCTTCAAGGGTATATGTTCCCGGACTTAAATTTTCGAAAGCAAATTTACTTGTATTTGTTCCATCTCTAGTAATTGGAGTGAAGTTATTATCATTATCCTTGGTCAAGGTAAAACTTGCACCATTAACAGGATTCTTGTTTGCCTTATCCACCTTATCAAACTCAAACTTGCCCCTATCGTCCCTATAGTTTTTGACTTTTAGAGTGATTGCTGGGTCATTATCAAAAAGTTTTGAATAATCTATTTCGATTTTATCATCGAATTTCTTGTTATCATCTTGTGCTTGCAAGTTATAGACACCTTTGTCTAAAGACTCGCTAACTAATTTCCAACCAAGACTAAGCTTTGTCCCAGTCACTCCCTTTACTTTTACCAAATCTAGAATTATTGGCGTCATTGTCTGGTAGTCATCAGGACTTTCACTTTCACAAAGGGCATAACGTCCAAGCTCTGTGATAGAATCATCAGCAAGCTCTGCCCTACCATTTACTAGGGTGAAATCTTTAAGCTTCTTCTTATCATTAGAAGGAAGACCATCGAAGCTTTTTGCATCATCTGGAATCTTGTATAAGGCAAATTTCGCAGTGAAGTCCTTATTGACCTTGTTAGTATCAATTAATTCATTAGTCTTACCGTCGATTTTTTCAAGGACGAGCCTTGGGTTTTGGAGGTTTCCAATATCAAAAGTATTGTTAGATATATTCTCTTGGTCTTTTTGGCTTAGCTCTTTTACTAGGTCAGCCTCATAACCGTATGCCTCAAACTCGCTTACACTAAACCAACGACCACCAGCTTGTGTATTGCTTCTATATCTGATTTCTTTTGCATATAAGTCTACATTTTCCTCAATCCTTTTGCCACTCTTGTAATTTTTATATTTTACAAAAGTTTTGCCATCAAGAGAATATTCCAAATCTGCATCATCAAAGATATCATTCCCAGCATTTGCTCTTGCATTATTTAGGAGTAACTTAATTTTGCTTATATGATGGACTTTATCAAATGAAAGCTTTATAAAATCATCTTTCCTAACAGTAGAGTTAGAAAGTTCGAATACAGTTTCATTATTTTCTATGCTATCAGTAGCATTACTTGGATTTTTAGGACTTGCATTCATCTTATATTCAAATTTAGGCTTTTGGATTTTACTATTTTCACTATCCTTACTAGCTTTAAATACCCTAACTGTCCCTTCATCATCAATCCTAATCTTATAAAGCTTGTCAGTTTTTACAAAGCCAGATGGAGCGACAGTTTCTTCTAGTGTGTAATCGCCCTTCTTCAAATCTGTAAATTCAAAAGTTTCATTTACTTTTTTGGTCAAAGTTTGTGAGAAGGTCTTATCTCCATCCTTGGTGAGCTTGAAAGTAGCGGTCTTAGCTCCACCAATGTTTGCCATAGGTGCTGATAAGGACTCAGCCTTTTTCTTGAAGGCAAACTTAGACTTGATTTCCTTGTTTTTTACCTTAAATGTTGCAAGGACTCCATTACTTGTATCAATATCCAATTTTACAATATCGGTGCTAGACTTTATTTCAAACCAAGAAATTTTCTTAGCACCTTTGTCAATTTGGTCTTCTTTAACATTTAGGAGGATTGGCTTGTCGAGTTTCCTATATCCTCTTGGTGGAACTTTCTCAACTAGGATATATTTTCCTAGTTTTTGGATTTGAAGTTGATTATCAGAAACCTCTCTTCCGTCCTTATCTTTTACCTTAGTAAGACCATTTTCTATAGAAATCTTGTGAACAAGCTCTCCAGAATTATCATCAAGCTTATTAACATCATTGTTTGTATCATCAACTTTTCTAAGCTCAAATTCTGCATTAGCAGAGCTTATTTCATTTCCACCATCATCTTGTTTAATTATCTTAATCTTAGGATTTTCCAAGTTTCCTATATCAAACAAATCTGTGGCTAGGATTGTATCTTGTCTTTCATTTGCTAAATCTTTTACAGGCTCAACCCTATAACCTTGGGCTTGGAAAGTTGATACCCTTAGCCAACGACCTCCAGATTCAACATTGCTCCTTATGCGTACATATTTTGCCACGAATGGATTAGAAAGATTAATGGTCTTTATTGCTTTATCATTTACAAAAGTATTGTTGTAGGAAGCAACCTTATAGAAGTTTATTCCATCAAGAGAATACTCGATGTCAAAGTCTTCGAATATATCCTTACCTGTGTTTTGGCTAACGGTATTTTGCAAGAATTTTAGGCTTGTTACATAATTTGCTTCACTAAAGGCTAATTGGAGGTAATCACCCTTCTTTAATTTTGAACCAGATAAGTGGAAGGTCGCTTCATTGTTGTCTTTATCATCTGTTGCATTTGCAAGATTTTCTATTTGGATGCTTCCAAAGTTATGGCTTAGACTCGCATTAATCTTTGCTGGAGTCTTGTTAGTAGCATCCTTATATACAACCACATTTCCATAATCATCGACCTTGACTTTATATTTGTCATTAGTTTTCATAAAGCCTGCTGGAGCTAGAGTTTCTTCTAGGGTGTAGTCGCCTGCTTCAAGGTTCGCAAACTCAAAAGTTGTCGAAACATTTTGTTTCTTAATAACTGGATTAAAGCCTGATAGCAATCCATCCTTGGTCAACTTAAATTCAGCCTGAAGATCTCCATTAGGAATATCTTGCATTGGCTTGTTAGGAGCACTTTGGATTTTCTTCTTGAAGGCAAACTTAGACTGGATTTTCTTGTTTTTAACACTAAATTTAATCAGCCTACCATTTTCTTCAAGACCTATGGTCAAATTGCTATCACTCGCAACATTTTTAAACCAAAGGATTTTTTTCTTATCGGTCTTACTTCCATTTATCGCTACTTGGTCTTGGTAGGCCTCCAAGAGTATTGGCTTAGTAAGTTTCTTGTAGGATTTTGGAGAAGTTTTCTCTACAAGAATATACTTACCTAGCTTGTCTAGGCTTAATTGACTGTCCGAAACTTCATTTCCTTTGCTATCAATTAGCTTGCTTGTGCCATCTTTTACTAGAATCTTATAGACTAAGTCCCCAGAGCCTTCTGTGAGATTATTAACATTTGTACTAGCATCATCAACTTTTCTTAGCTCAAACTCTGCATTAGCCTTTGCTATTTCTCTTCCATTTTCATCAGTCTTTATTAGCTTGATTTTTGGAATTTCCAAGTTAGCAATCTCGAAAACATGGTCATCGCTTTCTGCTAGGGTATTTTGTTCTTCAAGGGATATTTCCTTCTTCTGGCTGACAGGATAGCCCTCAACCATAAATTCATTTAGCCTCAACCAACGACCAGTAGATTCTACATTGTTTTTGAATCGAATAATTTTAGCACATATATTAGTATTTTCATTGATAGTTCTAATACTATTGTTGAAACTATTCTTATTCTCATTTGTGTTTTTGTAATTTTTAAGCTTAAAGAATTTTGTACCATCTATTGAATATTCCAAGTCAATATCATCAAAGGCATCGTTGTTTCCCTGAGTTGCTTTTATATTTTGTAAGAGTTTTACCTTGTTGATGTAATGGATACTCCCTAGGTCTAATTGGATATATTCATTCGGATTTATTTTTGAACCTTGTAAATTGAAGACTGATTCATTTGTTTCTATTCCATCAGTAGCATTTTGTAAATCGCTAATAGAATTAGTCTTTAGATTGTTGGAGAAAGCTGCACTCACTTTCTTAGCAACTTCATCAGCTGTTGGCTCGAAAATCCTAACATCTCCAAGCTCATCAACGCTTATCTTGTAGTTCTTGGATGTCTTTAGGTAGCCCCTAGGAGCTTGAACTTCCTCAAGAGTATAGATCCCCTTTTTGAGATTTTCAAAAATAAACTTCTCGGATGCTTTCTTAGTTTGCTCGATGGCACTAAAGGAGCTATCGCCGTCCTTGGTCAACTTGAACTTAGCTTCCAAGTTCCTATCATAAAGCTCAGCCATAGGACTTGTAGTAGATTCTGCTTTCTTGTAGAAGGCAAACTTACCTTTTGGCTCTTCCCTGTTGCCGATTCTTACGAGGTTATTTATATCGAATAGCCAAGCATCAACGTGCATTTCATATTCTTTTATATCGTAGCTTCGTATTACAGTTCCATCTTTAAACACATAAAGAGATAAATCGCCCTTTTTATCTACCAATATCCTATTAATTTCGCTAGTTTTCATATAGCCTTCAGGAACTTTTGTTTCTTGTAAATCGTAATAGCCTGCACTCAAATTATCAAATACAGCCTTATCTTTAAGCTTAAAAGTCTTTGTTATAGAACCATCAGTGGCAAAAGTCTTATCAATATCGGTATCCTTAATCTCAACAGTAGGGTCAACTCTGCTCTTTAGTTTGGTTAATTTGAATTCAACCTCACTTTCTGAGTTTATGTCCTCACCTATTGGGTTTTGGGTCTTATTATTAGTTTCCTTTACCTTTTTGAGACCGAATTTTGCTTTAACCAAATCATTTTTAACGGAAAAGCTCATTATGTTATCTTTTGAGCTTAGGGAAATATTCTTGTTAGTTCCCAGCTGTTCGAGCTTGACAAAGCCATCCTTATCCTTGCTAACTTTTACCAAGAGAGGTTTTTTTATAACGCTATAGCCAGCAGGAGATTCATATTCGGCAAATATATACTTGCCAGGAGTTCTGAATTTGAGAGACACTTCTGCCGATATTCCATCTTTTACTTCAAAGAGCTGGTAATTAATACCAGTATTTGGTTTTTTAGGAAGGTAATAGTCTTTGCCCTTTAGCCTGATGAGGTCGTCTCCCTTATCGGCAGTATATTCGTGCCATGTACAGTTTCCACCATTATATTTTCCATAGCCGTCATTGTGGGCTATAGCTTCATCCAAGTCGGAAGGTTCGACATTATCTCCAACCTTGAACATGCAGAATTTGGTCGTCCCTTTTAGATTCTGATTTTTTTCGTTTTTCTTAATTATACTGATTTTAGTATCTTTCTTGTTGTCAATTTGATACAAACCACCGGTCTTTTCTACAACTTTCCCAGCTCTTTTTATAGTAACTTGTAATTTTTCATTTATAGTTACATCATAAGGTTTTCTCTTAATCCTGTAGTTGTCAGGAGCCTTTGTCTCGACAAGACTGTAAGTGCCAGGAGCAAGGTCTTGAAAGTGAATAAAACCATTTTGGTCAGAATCTTGTCTTGTAACTAGGCTTTTATGCTTGTCTTCGACTCTGTATAGTGTAAATTCTGCCCCTTCCAAAGGTGTCTTGTCCTTGTAGTCTACTTTTCTGAGATTGAAACTTGTGGACTTTTTAGTATTCTTAGCCTTAATGATAAGGTCATTGTTGGTTTGGTCATTGACCTTTGAAACTAAGCCCTTATTGTCTACTTCGAAGGATAATAGTGTCTTACCAATACCTGAATACAACTTAGTAAAATCACCTGTGTCGTAAACTTTCTTGAAAATATCGTAACTAGAGAAATTTTTTGTTCTTATCTTTTCAACTATCCAATACTTTCCTTGAGGCAACTTATCAAATTCAAATATAGAAGTTTTCTCGTCCATCCTAGCCAAAACGTCAGAATCATTTTTTAGGTATGGTACTATTTTAGTTCCATCAGAAAGCGTAATTGATTCGAAATCTTCATAGTTATACTGCAATTTCTTATATATATAAAAGTCGGTAGCAGATGAAAAATCAGATAATAACTGGCTAAGTTTTTGTTCCTTAGTTAGCTTACCAGAACTATCTTCAAGTTTTATCTGACCCTTGTCAATCATATGACTGTAAGTTTCGTACAAGTCCTCACGGAAGTTTTTGCCATATTGGTTTGTTTTTTGGAATTGTAACTTGTCGATTTTCCTCTTTCCATTGTCATTACTAATTGACAGAGTATGGGCTCCATTTTCGAGTCTAGGTTTGTCTGAAACTAAGTCATATGGGTCGCCTAGCTTTATCAATTCATCGAGCGATTCATTATATTCTATTTCGATCGGATGTATTTTTTGGTAGCCTTTAGGGGCTTGGATTTCTTCAAGAATATAGGTTCCATAGCATAAACCATTGAAGACAAATTCCGATATTGACTGACCCTTGCCCAAGACCACATCATATTCTGGCGTGTTATCGTCCTTATTGGTCAACCTAAAGACAGCTCCTGCAAGAGATTTTTTGGAATTTTTATCTATTTTTTTGATTCTTATTGGCAACATTCTTTCGTTATTGATATCGAATGGCTTATCAAGACCTACTGGCACCTGAGCTCCACCAGGAAGTTTTTGGATCTTGATGTCGTTGACATCACTTGCCGAAACTGTTACCTTGTAGTTGGTGTAGCTTTTCTTGTAGCCATTTGGCGAATGTGTTTCTTTTAGATAATATGTGTTACCTTTTTTTAAATTTATAAAATCAGCATAGCCATCCTTGTTGGTTTGGCTTGTTTGAACCACATAGTCCCCATTGGCATCTGTTGATAGCTTGAAGGTAGCAGGGTTGTTTCTGATAGGAACACTTGTATTTCCAACAGTCAATACTTTTCTGATTCTGAATTGTCCCTTATCTGCATCTCCAACTGCTGATGCTCCACCTCCTGCAAGGGTCGTTGCGTAGGCGTTTTGATAACTGGTTTTATGACCACCTCGGAAATCAACTGAAATCCTGTTGTAGGCATATAGCTGACCATTATCAGTATAGTTTATATTTCTTCCATCAGGAATTTGGAATTCACTTATCCTTCTAACCTTCATTCTCACTAGGAAAGTCTTGCCATCAAAGCCATTACTTGTGAAGTTTAGCTTATACTTTTCTATAACTTGAAACCCTCTTTTGGTTTTTGAGGCTGGGTCTTTGTAGTTGTTTAAGGTCGTACCTTTAATGGTCATATTAGGATAAGATATCTCTCTTATTGGATAGATTTGCTTTATTGTATTCTTGTCTACTGAGCAAGATCCCGTTGGTTCTCCTACATAGACTTCCACATCCTTTTCGATAGCTGATTGGTCATTGCCGTGGTATAACTCTATAGTTTCTGATAGGTAGTCAGTGAATTGGGTAATGCCCTTTTTTTTGTCGCAATTGACAACTATTTCATAGATTAGGTAGTTCTCGTCAGCATTATCTTCCACAACATACTTGTTGGCATCTCGCAAATCACGCATTATGTCTTTATCATTGTAGTTTATATTGGCAGTAGATTCTACAACAGCCTCACAGCCACTTGCTCCTTTGCCGTCATAGAATGAAGAAAGGTAGTTAACTTTTTTGCTTACATTTCTATTGCTCGGATCATGCTCATCGTAGAATGTAGCTGGGTCTTGAACAACTCCCCAAAGATAGTTCTTTGCATTGGCTTCTTGTTCGGTAATGGATTTATCATCAGCCATATATACGCCAGTCTTTATGTGATGATAACCGATATAGAAACCACCCTCATAATCGATACTTTTTTTGGCAGAATCGTTTAATTTAAAAGTTACCTCATCCCTTTTAGTAAGGTACATTTCTCCAATTGGAGTACCTTTTTCATCAAAGATATTCGTCCACTTTACATCAGTAGAAACTCCCTTTTCTATTTTTAGCTCTTGGGGGATTTTGAGAGTGAAGTAAGCTCCACTTCCTGTGTTGGCAGGAATTCTGAATTTACCTTCGATGCCTCCACCGTATCCAAACCATGTATCTGGTCCATTCTTGTACTTGTAGGAATGTATTTGTACTGGCTTTACTTCAAATACACCATATACTTTACTGCCACATTGCCCATTCGCATCGTCGTCATCATCAATGATTTTTGGTGGTTTTATATCGAATTTTCTTCTTTGTCTGTTGGCAAAGGTGTAGATAAGCTTGGACCTATCAACCGTTGACCAACTAAGTTCATAATTTTCGCTATCTTTTTCCTCCACCCTATAATTTATTCTTGAATAGTAGGCTGGATTGTCATTGGTCTTTTTGAATTTTACTTTGTCAATTCCTTCATAGATAGTAGTTTGGTTGCCATTAGTATTTTGGGTTGTATTATCTTTCGGAACAGTTACATCTTGAGATTGATTGTCCGTCCATAGGGTGAATTTTGCATCATCTGCTGCTAGTCCTATCCAAACTTTTTTGATTGTAAGGTTGGCATACATGGACTCAAGCTCTGCATTTCCTAGGCTGTGGCTACTAGTTTTGTCTGTAACATCAGTTTCAAGGACTGCCTGAACGATTGTTCCTGGTTCTATATTGTCTATGCTTATTTCCCCTGGTTCAGTTTCTTGTACTTCTGTCTGAACATAGCCACCCTCACCTGGTTTGTAAAAATAAAGTTTTACATTCCCTTTAGGACTTTGACTTTTATCTGGTGTAAAGTTAAATCTTGCACTTCCTTTTACATTTGGATTATCGTTAATATATGTTGCTGTCCATTTTATGGTATTATCGCTCGTGTATGAACCTTGAGTGATGAGATTATCCTCGTCTATTTCTTTGCTATTAGGTCCATCTTTTTTCAAATCTACAAGACTTACGTTATTATTATCCCCCCAGTTGTCGTCTGCTTTAACAGTAGAATAAACTATACTTGGAGCCTTTATAACTGTATCTTCTTTTAAAGCTCCTCCTGGTGGCACTTGTTCATTTTTGAACATTTTTGCAGTTAGTTCACTATTCACATAAAGGGTGTAGTTATCTCTTACTTCTGTTATAGGGGTTTCTATAAAAAATTCATAAGTACCATCATGAAAATAAAATGATGATAAGTTAAAATTTACATCTGTTGTGTTTAACTCTCCTCTTGTATATGAAGTGGTTGTAGAGTTAGGGTTATTTAAAATCTGTCCATCTGGTTTGACAATGTATTTTATTGTTGGAGTCCCTAGCCCAGAGGTCTTGGTTGTTGAGAAGAAATGGTTTAATTTATCTCTATCCTCAAGAAAATCATCCAATCCTTGTATTTTGGTCGTATACTTCCATATGATTTTTTTGACACCATTTTCTTCTTTTATCTCTGTCTTAATCAGGTTTTGATCTATGCTGTAGCTTCTCAACTTCAGCGGTTCTTTTTTTTCAATCTTCGGGAAGAGATCCCAAATATTTTTTATTATATCTCCTCCAGCATCGCTGGTCTGGTAGGTGAATAAATATGCGAAACTTAGGATAAATACTAGCATGACTATAAGTTTCTTATAATTTTTGAGAAGTTTTTGCGCTCGACTTTTCATAAGACCTCCTTAAATTTACAGTTTTGGTAAATTTGCAAACTACTTTATATTGAAATTTTTTTATATATTTTTATCAATATTCATTGCTATACTAATTATATTCAAGCACTAAAAAACCGACTTGCTAAGTTTTAGATTAAATTTTCCACTTTAGCTTATATGAGTCGGTTATATAAATCATTTAGTTTAGGAGTGCTTTGCAAGGCAAAGCCAAATAAACTTTTAAATATTAAATATTATACCTCCTTTAGGGGGACTTATCAATGTACATAATACACTTATTATCTTTATGATTTGTAAATGGCAAAGTCTTTTTCCGATTTTTGGCAAAAAAAGTAGATGCTTTGTTTATGCATCTACTTTTTTTGCTATTAGTAAAGGAAGTAATTATTAAGGTCCCCATATTGGATGGATTCTCTCATCCAAAATTCTTATTGGCTTAGGGTTAATTTTTTCTTTTACTTATTTATTTTCCTTATTTTAAGCCTTGACTATCACATCAACTTGTTCTTCTAGGACGTCCTTGTTGTGTTTGGTCTCGGATGAGTAGGCGAATATCAGGCCTTCATCGTCAATTTCTAGTTTTTTCATAATCGCCTTGATGTTTTTTTGTATCTGACTTTTTTTGATTTTATCAAATTTGGTAGCTATGACAAAACCTGTAAAGCCACTTTCTCTTATCCATTTATACATTTGACAGTCGAGGGTAGTTGGCTCGTGTCTTATGTCTACTATGAGAAAGACTTCCCTAAGGCTTTCTCTTTGATGGAGATATTCATTTATTAGCTTATCCCACTTATCTTTTTCTGCCTTGCTTACTTTGGCGTAACCATAGCCCGGTAGGTCTACTAGGCGGAATTTGTCATTTATCCTATAGAAGTTAATTGTCCTAGTCTTGCCTGGTTTGGATGAAGTCTTGGCTAATTTCTTCCTTCCTAAAAAGGAATTTATAAAGGAAGACTTACCTACATTACTTCTTCCTACTAGGGCGATTTCTGGGAGGTCTTCCCCCGGCCATTGTTTCTTAAAGCCTGCTACTTGTTCTAATTCTATTGATGTAAATTTCATATCAAGGCCTTATCTATTACTTCTGCTACGTTGGAAACTGTTATGAAGTTAATCTTATCCCTTATTTCTTTTGGTATATCTTCGGTATCTCTTTGGTTTTCCTTAGGAATGATTACATTTTTTATACCATAAGAATAAGCTGCTAGGGCTTTTTCTTTTAGTCCTCCTATCGGAAGGACGTTTCCTCTGATTGTAACTTCTCCTGTCATGGCTATATCACTTCTAACTTTTTTGCCTGTAAGGGCTGATACCATAGCAGTCGTCATAGTTATACCAGCAGATGGGCCGTCTTTTGGTGTCGCTCCTTCAGGGAAGTGGACGTGGATGTCCTTATTTTCATGAAATTTCCCACGGATACCGAGCTTACTTGCGTTTGACCTAATATAAGCCATGGCAACTTGGCCAGATTCTTTCATGACATCTCCCAGAGATCCTGTCATTTCGACATTGCCCTTACCATCCATTACATTTGCTTCAACTGATAGCATGCATCCTCCAACAGAAGTCCAAGCTAGTCCATTTACAAGGCCTACTTGATTTTCTTTTTCGATTGCATCATCGAAGAACCTCTCCCTACCGAGATACTTGCTGTAGTTGGTCATGCTTACACGAACCTTATCCTTGCCTGTTAGGATTTCTTTGACTGCACGTCTACAAATCTTGGCAATTAGTCTTTCAAGCTCCCTTACTCCAGCTTCTCTGGTGTAGGATTTGATGATTTTTTCTATTACAGCATCTGAGATTTGAATTTCTTCGGAATTTAGTCCGTTATTTGCCATTTCTTTTTTTATTAGATATTTCTTGGCTATGGATTCTTTCTCACCCATGGTATAGCCTGATAATTCAATTACTTCGAGCCTATCGTAGAGGGCATCTGGAATCTCATTTGCATCATTAGCAGTTGTGATGAAAAATACATCTGATAGGTCGAAAGGTATGTCCAAGTACCTATCTATGAACTTATCATTTTGTTCAGGGTCTAGAACTTCTAGGAGGGCACTTGAAGGATCCCCCCTAAAGTCAGATCCTAGTTTGTCTATCTCATCTAACAAGAAGACTGGGTTTTTGACATTAATTCTATCAATATTTGCAAGAACCCTACCTGCCATAGCTCCAACATAGGTTCTCCTGTGGCCTCTTATTTCGGACTCATCAGTTACTCCACCCAAACGCATGGATACAAATTTTCTATCGAGAGCACGGGCTATGGACTTGGCTATGGAAGTTTTACCAACTCCCGGAGGGCCAACTAGGCAGATTACTGAGCCTTTGGAATTTTTGTTTTTTTGTCTAACTGCAATTGATTCGACTATTCTCTCTTTGACATCTCTAAGGCCATAGTGGTCTTCGTCAAGGATTTTCTCAGCCCTTTTTATGTCGATTACATCCTTAGTTTTCTTATTCCATGGTAGGGAAACTACAAAGTCTAGATAGGCAGATAGAACTCCGTAGTCAGGACTCATCTCTGGAATAGAGTCGATTCTTTCTATGTCTTTTTCTAGAGATTTCTTGCTTTCCTTATCTAGTTTAATATTTTTTATCTTTTTCCTATAATAGTCGGCTTCGGACTTGGCTTCCCCACTATTTTCGTTGATTTCCTTTTTTAGGACTTCCATTTTTTCTCTAAGATAATAGTCTTTTTGGCTCTTGTTGATTGAATCTTGAACCTTTTTTTCTATATCTTGGGAGAGTCTTTTAAGACTAATTTCTTTTCTCAATATCTCATGGAGGACTAGCATCCTCTTTTCTGTATCGAGGGTTGAAAGGATTTGATAGTATTCTTTTGGAGCAAGTTCTAGATGAAAGCTTATAACATCGACTAGCCTGTGGAAGTTGTCGATTTCTATTAGGCTATAGGCTATTTCATCTAGGCCGGTATTTTCTAGGTTGATATATTCCTTAAAGTCATCTATAAGGATTTTCTTTAAGGAAAGAAGATTCATATCCTCTTTTTCTAAGTCTTCTAGATACTTATATTCTTCAATTTCTCCTTTGAGAAAGCCTTCTGAAACTTCAACATCCTTTAGTCTACCAACTCCAATAGGGTTTACAAAAATCCTACTTACTCCATTAGGAAGGTCAAAGGTTTCTTTGATTGTAGCTATTATCCCATACTCATACAAGTCTTCCATTTTTGGATTATCTTCGAATACGTCCTTTTGATTAACCAAAAATAGACTAGTATTTCTAAGCCTTGCATCTTCGACAGCCTTTACCGATATACTTCTTTTGCAATCGAAACTAAGGAAGGTAGTTGGCATTGGCCAGTAGCCCCTCAAGGGAATTAGTGGATATTTATTTTCACTTATTTCATAAACATCTGTCATGTTTTACCTCGCTATAAAAGGGGTGAGTTCTATCACCCATCCCCTTTATCTTTTCTTATAAACTAATTTTTCCTTGTCATCTACAGATTCTTTTGTGACAATTACTTCTTCCAAATCATCAATTGATGGTATCTCAAACATAAGATCTAGGAGGAGATTTTCCATAATAGTTCTAAGTCCCCTAGCTCCAGTTTTTTGATCAAAGGCCTTCTTTGCAATTTGATAGAGGGCATCATCTTCAAATGTAAGCTTCACTCCATCAAGCTCGAAGAGCTTTTGATATTGTTTTACAAAGGAGTTCTTTGGCTCTTTTAGGATTTGTACTAGAGAATCAATCTCTAGGGCATCAAGGCTGACAATAATAGGAACCCTACCAATAAATTCTGGTATTAGGCCATATTTAAGGAGGTCTTCTGTATTAACTTCCTTTAAGCTTGCCTTGGCATTCTTGCTAACACTTGCCCCAAAACCAATTGTCTTTTCTGACAATCTTCTGTTGATTATATCTTCAATTCCATCAAAGGCCCCACCTAAGATAAAGAGGATATTTGTTGTATCTACTTGGATATACTCTTGGCTAGGATGTTTTCTGCCACCTTGTGGAGGAACATTGGCTTCAGTACCTTCTATTAGCTTTAGGAGGGCTTGTTGGACTCCTTCACCCGATACATCACGAGTTATAGAAGGATTCTCACTCTTTCTTGTAATCTTATCTATCTCATCTACATAGATTATACCACGTTCAGCAAGCTCTATGTCATAGTCTGCTGCTTGAACGAGCTTTAAGATGATATTTTCAACATCTTCACCCACATATCCTGCCTCAGTTAGGCTTGTAGCATCTGCTATTGCGAATGGAACATTAAGCTTACGAGCAAGGGTTTGAGCTAGTAGGGTTTTACCTGAACCAGTTGGGCCTAGCATAAGGATATTCGATTTTTGAAGCTCTATTTCTGAGTCTTCTTCATTACTATTAATTCTTTTGTAGTGGTTATATACTGCAACAGAGAGGGTCTTTTTGGCATCGTCTTGACCTATAACATAGGAGTCGAGAAATTCCTTAATCTCTTTTGGTGTTGATAGTTCAACATCTCCACTAAAAGAGCCTTGGGAATCTGTTTCTTGGGAGATGATCTCCTTGCACAAGTCGACACACTCATTGCATATATAAGCATTAGGACCAGCTATTATTCTTTTTACTTGTGAGCTATCCTTACCACAAAAAGAACATCTTACATCTTTTTGTTCGTAATCAGACATTTAACCCTACTTACTTTCAATTACTTTATCGATAAGACCGTATTTTAACGCTTCTTCGGCAGTCATTGCGAAATCCCTATCGGTGTCTTTTTCTATCTTCTTTAGGCTTTGACCAGTATTGTCGGATAGAATTTTGTTGAGTTTTTCTTTTATCTTAATTATTTGTTCAGCTTGTATAACAATGTCGCTTGCTTGGCCTTGGGCCCCACCAGAAGGTTGGTGAATCATAATATTTGAGCTAGGTAGGGAATATCTCTTGCCCTTTGCTCCTGATGATAAAAGGACTGCTGCCATTGATGCAGCTTGACCAATACAGATAGTTGATACATCTGGTTTTATATAGTTCATAGTGTCATATATGGCAAGACCACTTGTTACAACTCCACCTGGAGAGTTTATATAAAATTGGATATCCTTATCTGGATCTTCGCTTTCGAGAAAGAGTAGTTGAGCTATTATTATATCGCTTATTTCATCACGAACTTCTCCAGATAGGAAGATTATCCTATCCTTTAGAAGTCTTGAATATATATCATAGGCTCTCTCGCCCCTATTGGTTTGTTCTACAACTGTTGGTACTAAATAATTTTTAGCAATCATTATTTCTCCTTATCTAATATGGAGCTTATTTTTCTTCGCCTTCCTCATGATCGTGGTCGTGATCGTGGTCATCTCCAACTGCCTTGTGGTACTCTTCGTGAGGAAGTGCTTCTGCCTTAGATGCTAGAAGTTCAACAGCTTTTCTTCTCTTGATATTTTCTTCTAGAGTCTTGTCAGATACGTTTTTAGCAAAGAGTTCTTTGAATTTCTCTTTATCTTCTACTCCATAGTTTTCTGCTGCTTCGTTGATTTCAGCTTCTTTTTCTTCATCTGTAACTTCTATGTTCTCTTTAAGAGCAACTTCATCAATTACTAGGTTTGCCTTAACTCTAGCTTCTGCTTGAGCCCTATATTGTTCACGGATTTGGTTGATATCCATTTTTGTCATTTCAACATATTGAGCAAGGCTTATACCCATTTGTTGAAGTCTTTGGTCAAGATTTTGTAGTTCGAAGTCAATTTCAGAGTTTACTAGACCATTTGGTGCGCTAACTTCTGATTTTTTAACTAAGGCTTCAACAGCTTGATTTTGGATGATGCTTTTAGCTCTTTCTTCTTTTTCCTTTACAAGTTTTTCCTTTAGGCTATTTTTCAATTCTTCAAGTGTATCGAATTCTGAAATGTCTTTTGCAAATTCATCATCTAGTTTTGGAAGTTCTTTTCTTGTGATAGAATTAATTTCAACTTCGAATTTCGCATCTTTTCCTTGGAATTCTTTGGCTTGGTAATCTTCTGGGAAAGTTACATTGACATCAAACTTATCTCCAGCAAGGTGTCCTACAACTTGGTCTTCGAAGCCCTTGATAAAGGTATTTGATCCAAGAACTAGGTCGTAATTTTCAGCCTTTCCACCTTCAAATCTTTCTCCCTCTAGGAAGCCGTCAAAGTCGATATTTACTGTATCTCCCATTTCAGCCTTACCATCTTCTACTGGGATTAGTCTGGCATTTTCTTCTTGTTGTTTTTTAAGTTCAGCTTCTATATCTTCGTCAGTTACTTCTACTGGAACTTCTTCAACTATAAGTTTTGAATAATCTCCAAGAACTGGGTGTGGTTTAGTTTCAACTTCTACCTTGAAAGTAATGTCCTTACCAACTTCGATATCGTCTAGGTCTACTGATGGTTGGTCGATTACTTCTAGAGCAAGTTCTTCTACTGCTTTTTCGTATGGTTCTGGGAATACAAGCTTGATTGCTTCATCATAGAAGATTTCTGGACCATACATTTTTTCTAGAACTTTTCTAGAAACGTGGCCTGGTCTAAAGCCATCTACCCTATATCTAGATTTGTTTCTCTTATATACAGTATCTGTCGCCTTCTTAAATTCGTCATATGGCACATCAAATTCAAATTTTGCTATATTATTTTCGTGTGATTTTAATTCTGTCATTTTTTCCTCCTGGTGTTCTTACTCATTGAAATAATATACTACTTATATGTCAAGCTATCAAGATTTTTACCCATTCTAGTTAAAAATTCCACGATGGCTGACTTTTCATTTTTTAATTTTTCTTCTAATATTTCTTCTTCAATCTTTGAAAGAAGCTCTCCTATAATTTTGCCTTGAGGATAGTCCAAAGCTAGAAGATCAGAGCCGTTAATAGCTAAATCTGACCTTTTTTTTGGTAAGTCATCAGCTAAAACTTCACAGAGAAGTTCTTCTCCCAGGTCGATATTACTTGTATCTGGATGATTTGTCGCTCTAATATCTGCCCTTTGTAAGTCAAATAGCCTCCTAAGATTTACTTCTCCCATCCTTCTAAGTAACTTCCTTATAGATTTTTTGCTATAGGAATTTGAGCAATCCATGTGGCGGGCTACAAGCATAGATGCATCTTCTATGAATTTATTGGAAAACTTTAAAGCCCTTAATCTCTTTTTTAGCATCTGATCTGAAAGCTTTTGATGGCCGAAAAATCTTCCCTCGCCTCTTTCATCAAGAAAGAAAGTGTCGATTTTGCCGACATCATGGTAGAGGGCAGCAAAGCGAGTTACTAAGTCCTTGCTGGTATTGGCTAGGACATGGAGACTGTGCTCATAAACATCATACTGATGGTAGCTTGAATGTTGGTCAAAGCCCTTAGTTTTGTAAAGCTCTGGAAGGATTTCTGAAAGAATACCAGCCACATCCAATAGCCTAATACCATAAGAAGGTCTATCAGAAATCAATATTTTGGAAAGCTCTTCTCCTATCCTCTCCTTAGATATAAGATTTATCTCAGAAGCCTTAGCTCTAATAGCTTGCATTAAGGATTCTTCGATGGTAAAGCCAAGGCGACTAGCAAATCTTACTGCTCTCATAGACCTAAGGAGGTCTTCGTCGATTCTTTCTTTGGCATCTCCTACCGCCCTAATTATTTTCTTCTCTAAATCAAGCCTTCCACCAAAGGGATCTATAAGCTCTCCTCTATCAAAGGCCATGGCATTTATGGTAAAATCTCGTCTTTTTAAATCATCATATATATTATCAGCAAAGCTAATTTTTTCAGGATGCCTACGATCCCTATAAGCACTTTCAGCCCTAAAGGTCGTTACTTCAAATTCATATCCAAAGTCTATAATCTTTATAGTGCCAAATTTTTTGCCTATGTCTATTAGCTTTGATGAGCTAAAGACTTTTTCTATTTCTTCAGGTCTTGCATTGCTTGTTATATCTACATCTGATATTTCCAAATCTAGGAGGCTATCCCTAACACAGCCTCCTACTGGATAGGCCTCAAAGCCATTTTCCTTTAGCCTATTTATAATTTTCTCGTAGGGTATTTTTGTCTTTAGCCTTATCATTGTCTGTCTTTTTTGTTTACTTCAATCTTGTAGTTGACTGGATTAGAACCATCATAAAGGGTTACTCCTTCGGCTAAATTTAGCCTTACTTCCCCTGTTTTGTTTGACTTTAGATTTGATACATTGACAGGGAAGGTTGTAACTTCATCAATCTCTTTAAGAACTTGTCCATTGCCCTTTAGAACGCAATCAGATGGAGAAACCATAGCATTTTTAATCTCGTAGCCATCAGCAACTTCTCCATAAGTATTTAGTCTAATTTTTACTGACTTTGTTTCTGCTACTGTAAAGGATACATTGATATCATCAGCTGATTTATCAACATTATTAACTTCCTTACCCGCCTTATCCAAGACATGTATGGCTAGATTGTGCATCTTTCCGTCAAGATAGTTGGCATCATCAATTATAGCATCTACCCTATCTATTTTATTAATCTCAGAGGCAGGTCCTCTTACCTTTATTTCCTTTAAGGATTGTTCGTTGACTTCTACAGACTTCCCATCTTTTAGACTATCTTTTATGACTAGGTTAACTGGAATTGTTTTTTCTACTATCTTTTGGACATTTATATTTATATCATTTGGATCTATTAGAGAAATATTTACCCCACTTGGAGCATCTACCTTTACATCAACTGATTGAATCCCTTCTTTGACATTTAGGACATCTATGCTCGCTTGGATATCATGTTGCTTTATTCCTATAATCTTGCTTCTAGAACCTTCAACTCTGATATTGACATTTCCGACTTCATCAAGACCTATTATAGTATAGCCCTTGGCTTCAAGCTCATCCTTATGTTCTACTAGTATAGGTACATTTCTGAAAGTCCTGCTAACAGAAGGATTGGTAGATGTGATAACAAAAGCCCACATTACAATAGCTAGAAGGACTGATAGGATGATAAGTTGAGTATCATTTTTCTTTTTCATTAGCCTCTCCCTTCTTTTGCTTGATGGCACTAGCAATTGTTTCATTATTTACTAGGTCATTTTTTAGTCTGATTCTTAGAGACTCTTCATCAAAATATCTGTTCATTTTTCCATTCTCTGCAACAGAAATATTTCCAGTTTCTTCTGAAACGATAACAACTAGGCAATCGCTTTTTTCAGAAATTCCAATAGCTGCCCTATGTCTTGTACCAAGCTCCTTGGAGATTGTGTTAGAAGATGACAAAGGCAAGTAACAGGCTGCTGCCGCAATGGTATTTTTCCTAATAATTACTGCCCCATCGTGAAGGGGGGTGTTTGGGATAAAAATATTAATCAATAGCTCGCTTGAAATATCAGCATCAAGCTTAGTTCCACTTTCTATAATATCAGCAAGTCCTACCTCACGCTCGAGGACAACTAGGGCGCCTATTTTTTGCCTAGAAAGAGAACTCATAGCTGAAACCAACTCATTTATACTTCTCTCATCTCTTTGAATTTTATCATTTGAAAAAAGACTCCTGCCCCTACCAAGCCTTTCTAGAGCACTTCTAAGCTCAGGTTGAAAGACAACTATGATAAAGACGAGGGCTACAGTTAAGAACTGATTCATTACCCAGGAAACTGTATTCAAATTTAATAAGTCAGCAATAGAAGCAAAGATAAGTACAAAAATAAGTCCTTTTAGAACTTGTTCAGCCCTAGTATTTCTTAAAAGTGAAAAAAGTTTATAAATAACATAGGCTATAATTGCGATATCAATAATATCTGTAACTCGAATTAACATCAAAGATGTAATAATATTTTCCAAAAAATTCATACTTCCTCCTTTTATTAATGTACTGTTTTGGAAGTTTTTTTGTAGGAAGAAGGAGGATTTTTATACTTTTTATCCCATCAAGTTCTAATCTAATAAAGCTTAACTAACTAAGATTAACTCAATAAAATTGCCTACATAACTTATGATTATTAAAAAAGAGTAAGATTTAATGTAAATCCCTCTCTTTTAATTAAGATTATCTTTTGGCCTTAACATAGCCAGCTTTTTCTGCTTCTTCTTCTGAATCGAACCACTCGACATTATCAACAGATATCTTATTGTAACCCTTCTGCCCCCTAACATGGTACTTGCCAGATTTCTTGTTAGCTTTTATTGGCCCGTCGGTCGTATCTGCTAGATAAGTTCTATTGCCCCTAGTTATTTTCTTAGCAGTCTGAAGCCATTTGCCTTTTTTCTTTCCAGTCCCTAATTTATCGCTTCCAATTAATTTTTCATCTTCAAAAGCCTTTCTTAGCCCTTCATTCCACAAACCCCTAGATTCATCTCTCGCTTCTTTTTCTATCTTATAAAAATATTCGCTATATTTAACATCTGGAGGAAAGGTTGAAGCCTTGGCGTAGCCTTCTTTTAGGAGGATGCCATTAAAGCTTTGATTTTTTATTTCCTCATAGCTTGGATTTTCTGGATCTTTTGGTAGCTTTAGCCATACATATCTTAAAAGTCTTTGGTATCCGTCAATCTCTGATACGTCCTTTTCTAGATAGACTTCTACAATGTCTAGATTTTCTTTAGTAAATCGAGATGCTTCTAAGCCAAAAAATTCCACGTCTTTGTAGGGGTGCTTGGTTTCAGGTGTATCAATTCCAATCATCCTAAGCTTATAATCCTTTCCCTTCAAATCGACCACTAGGGTATCTCCATCAACTATTTTTACTACTTTCGCCTTTTGATAATGAAGATCTATCATAAAGGCATCTTCCTTTTCTTTCCTCGATTTATCATTAGCCTTTTTTGCTTGGCCAATTATATTTTCAATCTCCTTGGGGTCTTTTTTAGAATATATAGCCGAAGTATAGGCTATGAGGCTTTTTCCATCCAAAAATTTAAGCCCGCCAAGCTCTTCTATGGCCTTGGATCGAAGCTTTGACAAAGCTTCTTCGAGCTTTTTTTGATTATTATTAGTTTGCCTAAGCTTTTCCTTCTTGCTAATTTCTCTATGATCCTTAACAGACGCTGCCTCGACAGACCCAAAGCTTTCTATTTCCCCATCTTTAATACCAGCTATAAGTAGCAAGGAAAAAAGTAGGCTCAGTAAGATTTTTTTATAACTCATATTTTAAAACTCCACAAACATTTATCAAAGCTTTTCTAATACTAGAAAAACTACAAGCAAAAATCCTTACATAGACTTATTTTACCCTCATAAAATATATTAGCTTAGATCAAGATAAATTTTAAAAACTTATTTAAAATCAAAAATATCCCAAGGCTTAAAAATTAATCTAAGCCTTGGGATATGATTATATTCTTAGGGATAATTCATCTATCCAAGCATTACATCTAAAATCATCATCACTACAAAACCTGCGGAAAAACCAAGGGTTCCAACATTGCTGTGGGCTTTTCCTTCTCCTGTTGCTTCTGGTATAAGTTCTTCTACTACTACATAAAACATAGCTCCTGCTGCAAAGCTAAGGAGGTAGGGTAGAATTGGAATCATTACTCCTGATAGAATGATTGTAATTACCGCAGCTATAGGCTCTACTGCACCTGAAAGGACACCATAAACAAAGGCCTTGTGCTTGTTAACTCCTACTGCCTTTAGGGGCATGGAAATTATAGCTCCTTCCGGGAAGTTTTGGATAGCAATGCCTAGGGCTAAGACCATAGCACCTGCCATAGTTACTGTGCCATGTCCATAAAGTGCTCCTGCGAAGGATACTCCCACTGCCATTCCCTCTGGAATGTTATGTATCACAACTGCCAAGACCATCATGGTTGTTTTTCTTAGACTTTCGCTATTTAAACCTTCTGGTGAGTCTGAGTCTATATGTTGGTGAGGGATTACTGAGTCCAGGAATAGTAGGAAGATTATTCCAACTATGAAGCCAGTACTTGCTGGAATCCAAGCCATCCTTTTCATCGCCTCTACCATATCCATGGCAGGTATTAGGAGTGACCAAACGCTTGCCGCAACCATTACTCCTGCTGCAAAACCCGACAGACCTTTTTGTACTTTTTCATTTAATTGATCACGCATTATATAGACACAAGCGGCTCCAGCACTTGTGCCTATAAATGGTATCAATATTCCAAATATGCTTTCTGCATTCATTTTTATCTGTTTTGATCGATTTTCCAAATGTCATTTGCATAGTCAAGGATAGTTCTATCTGATGAGAAGAATCCTGCGTTAGCAATGTTGATTAGACATTTTCTTGACCATTCCATCTTATTCTTGTATTCTCTATTTACTTTCTCGTGAGCCTTTGCATAAGCCTTGAAGTCTTTTAGGAGGAAGTAAGTATCTCCTCTTTGACCTTCTTGTGGCTTGATTAGTTCGTTGTAGATATCTAGGAACATATATGATTCATTATCCTTAAATTCTCCACTTACTAGACTGTCTACTACGTCTTTGATGTCAGGGTCTTTTGAGTAGAATTCTACTGGATTATAGGTATCCATGATTTCGTTTAGCTCTTCTACTGTCGCACCAAACCTGTAGTTGTTTTCTTCTCCAGCATGCTCAAAGATTTCGATGTTTGCTCCATCAAGAGTACCTAGAGTTAGGGCACCATTTAGCATGAACTTCATATTTCCTGTACCAGATGCTTCTTTTCCTGCTGTAGAAATTTGCTCAGAAATATCTGCTGCTGGGAAGAGTTTTTCTGCATAAGTTACCCTGTAGTTTTCTACAAAGATTACCTTTAGCTTTTTGTTTACGTCAGGATCAGCATTTACAACTCTTGCTACTTCATTAGCAAGTTTAATCATACCCTTGGCTCTAAAGTATCCTGGGGCAGCCTTACCACCAAAGATAAAGGTTGTTGGGGTAAATTCCATGTCTGGATTTTTCTTTAGTTTGTGGTAGAGATAGATTATGTGAAGGATGTTAAGGTGTTGTCTTTTGTATTCGTGGATTCTCTTGATTTGAATGTCGAATATTGATTTTGGATCTATCTTAATTCCTTCTTTTTCTAGGATATATCTAGCAAGTTCATTTTTCTTTGTTTGTTTGATATTCCACAATTCTTCTAGGACTTTTTCATCATCGGCGTATTTTTCAAGGCCTTTAAGGAGGTCTAGTTGATATTTCCAATCTTCTGTACCAAGTTTTCCTGTGATGAAGCTTGATAGTTCTCTATTTGAGTAAACTAGCCATCTTCTTGGAGTGATACCGTTAGTTTTGTTGTTAAACATTTCTGGTCTTAGCTTATACCAGTGATTGAAGGTATCGTCTTTTAGGATTTCTGTATGAAGGGCAGCTACACCATTTACTGAAAATCCTACATAAATTGCGAGGTTAGCCATGTGAATTTGTTCAAATCTATCAATTCTGTATGGGTCGATTTGATCGTCTGAATATCCCTTAGCCTTAAATTCATCAACTAAGATATCGTTAATTTTTTCAATTATTTCAAGACATCTTGGATTTACTTCAAGCATGATGTCCTTATCCCATCTTTCAAGAGCTTCTTGAAGGACAGTGTGGTTGGTAAAGGCGAAGACCTTTCTTGTTATAGCTAGGGCATCTTCAAAGAAGATTCCATTTTCGTCAACTAGAACTCTGATTAGTTCAGGTATAGCTATAATTGGGTGGGTATCGTTAAGTTGGATAACATGGTACTTGCTGAAATTTTCAAACTTGAGGTCTTCTGGATAGTCGTTTTTGTATTTTTCTACCATATCTTGGATAGATGCTGAGCAGAAGAAGTATTGTTGTTTAAGTCTTAGAACCTTACCAGCTCTTTGCATATCATTAGGATATAATACTCTTGTTATATCTTCTGCACGGTTTTTCTCACTTACTGCCTCGTCGTATTCGTAGTTGTTAAACTTAGCAAAGTCAAATTCTTCGAATGGCTCAGATTGCCATAGTCTTAGGGTATTTACTACACCATTTTCGAAACCAACTACTGGCATATCGAATGGAACAGCCTTAACTTGTTGGTCTCTAAATCTTACGATTTTAGCATCGGAGTCTACTCTGATTGACCAACCATCTCCATCCTTAATCCAGCTATCACCATGTTCAACTTGGAAGCCTTCTTCGATTTTTTGTTTGAAGATTCCTTCTCTGTATCTAACTCCATAGCCTACTAGGTTAATACCTTGGGTTGCAGCAGAGTCCATAAAGCAAGCCGCAAGTCTTCCAAGTCCACCATTACCTAGGGCTGCGTCATCTTCGTAGTTTTCAATAGCTTCAAAGTCTATGCCTATTTCGCCAAGAAGTTCTTTTACTTCATCATAGATACCTAGGTTGATTAGGTTATTACCTAAAGACCTACCTATTAAGAATTCTGCTGAAAAATAGTAAGCCTTTCTTTGGTTTCTAGTTTTTCTCTTGCAATCTCTCCACTCTTCGTTGATTAGCTCCATGATAGAATCACATAAGGCATCGTATCTATCCTTATCTGATGTATCCTCAAAAGATTTGAGGGTAATTCTTTGCAAGTTTTCGATGTAGTTTTCAATAAACTTATTCTTTTTCAATTTGTCCATTATCATATCTCCCATAAATTTTTGACATTTCTTTTATTCTTTTCGCTAATTTTTCATCATAATCTTCATCAATGCTCCTCCACTTCCAATTGTTACCGAGAGTTGAAGGGCTATTAATCTTAGCATCATTACCATAACCCAAAAAGTCTTGTATTTCAAACATTGCTATATCAGAAACTGATGCCATAAGAGCTCTGTTTATCTTCCAAAGCTTATCATCACCATCTTCTAGGCCAAAATACTTATCAACTAACTTTGTCAAATCTTCATCAGCTACATCCAAAAATCCTTGAAGGGTATCGGAGTCGTGGGTTGAAGAATAGACAACTGAGTTTCTGACATAGTTGTGAGGTAGGTAATTGCTGTCGAAGTTTTCTCCAAAGGCAAATTGGATTACATTCATGCCAGGGAAGTTGTAGTGATTCTTTAAATCATCTACTTCTTTTGTGATATATCCAAGGTCTTCTGCTATAAACAAGGCATCTGGGAATGTTTTGATTATCTTATCAAATAGCTCATAAGGCTTTCCTTTTTCCCACTTGCCATATCTAGCATTATCGTCAGTAGCTGGTATAGCATAGTAGGCTTCAAAACCTCTAAAGTGATCAAGCCTTAGAATATCGTAAAGCCTTAGGCAAGCTCCTATCCTTTTTATCCAAAAATCATAATCGCTTGAAGCTACTTTTTCCCAGTCATAAACAGGATTGCCCCAAAGTTGACCATCTTCTGAGTAAGCATCTGGTGGAGCACCTCCAACTATCAAAGGCTCTTTAGTATCTGGATCAAGTTTTAGAATGTTAGAGTTAACCCAAGCATCGCAAGAATCCATAGCTACATAGATAGGCAAATCTCCAATGATTTTAATTCTTTTCCTGTTAGCATATTCTTTAAGCTTCTTCCATTGTTTGAAAAATTCATATTGGATAAAAACATAAAAGCCTATCGTATCTTCGTTTTTCTTCTTAAATTCCACTAGAGCCTTCTTGTCCCTATTTTTAAGTTCATCATCCCATTCTAGCCAACTTACATCAAATTTCTCTCTTTTGATAGCCATAAAGAGAGCATAATCTTCAATCCATTCACTTTCTTCTTTCCTAAATGCTTCAATTTCTGTGGTCTTTAGGTCTTTTGCCTTATCATAGGCCTTCTCCAAGATTCTGTAGCGTAGATTGTATTGGATGCCATAGTCGACATACCTTTTATTATCTCCAAAATTAAGATTTTCTAGCTCCTCTTTTTCCAAAAGTCCATCTTCTATTAGCATATCCAAGTCGATAAAGTAAGGGTTGCCAGCAAAAGATGAGAATGATTGGTAGGGGCTATCACCATAGGAAGTTTGCCCTAGGGGTAAGATTTGCCAATACTTAATGGCTGAATCGGCTATAAAATCGACTGCTTGGTAGGCTTTTTTGCCGAAAGTTCCTATACCATAATTAGAAGGAATGGAGAAAATTGGTAGGATAACTCCATTTCCTCTGCTGAGTCTTGCTTGTTTTTGCATTATCTCTCCTTAAAATAAATTAAACCACTATAAGTTCTTGCTTGTTTTTGGAAGTCCTCTAGGAAAAATCTATAAATTCTTCCCCAACTGGATACAACTACTTCATGCTTATCGCCTAGCCTATTAAGCTCAGTGATACACACACCATGATGACGCATTACTTCTATATCTTTTGATAACCAGTTTATGATTATGGGCGGACTATCATTAGCTAGAGCCTCTTCTATGAAGTCAATCTTCCTAGCTAGGGGTCTTCTGTTTATTAAAGTTTCAGTCAAGGTCTTTGATGAAAGTTTAATAGCCATATCATCCCTAACCCTATTAAGTCTCCTATCTAGGGATTTTACTGTGGCTATCCCATTTACCTGGGGCCTAAGCCTCCTATAAAAATAGTAATGATATTCGTTGTAAAGGTCTATGTCTAAGATTTTCTCCTTATGAAAGAGATAGAAGTAGACATTAGTCATGGCTGTAACTACACATGAACGATCCCTGTAAAACTTCCCAACCCCCTTTTTTTCTAGAGAGTTTTGAAAACCGCCATAATACATTGAGTTAGCGTCTACGACTGGCACAAATTTTCCAAATTCTGATCTAGTCAACTTCATGAGTATCTATATCCTCTATTGTATATTGCTTGTTCTTTTTTATTTCTATCATCTCATCAGAAATATTTTTCTCCTTTAGCTTATTGTCAATAAACTCATGAAAGAGTGTATAGATTACTGAAGCTACAGGAATACCTATAAGCATACCCCAAATGCCAAAAAGCGATCCACCAATTGTAATAGAGGCAAGCACCCAAACTGCTGGAAGTCCTATCTTTTCACCAGCTATTGCTGGATAGATTATATTTTCTTGGATTTGTTGGATAATTACATCATAAATTACGAATATCAAGGCCTTGATTGGACTTTCCAGAAATATAATAACAGCAGATAGACCTGCTCCTGTAATAGGACCAAAGATAGGGATTAGGTCGGATACCCCAACGAAAAGCGAAATAATTCCAGCATTAGGTATTTTCATTATAAACATTCCCAAGAAAGTTAGACCTGATAGGGTAACAACAGCTATCAACCTTGAGAAGATATAATCCTTGAAGGTGTTATAGGATAGAGAAAATACCTTATTTAGATAGTCTGCCTTCTTTTCACTTAGGATAGCATACATAATCCTTGTTCCATTTGTCTTTAACATATTCTTATAAACTAGGACAAAAATAGAAAAGACAATAATCGTAAAGATAGTAAAGATGGATGAGCCGACCGAGTTTAGAATACCTGTTGTAAAACTAAAAAGGTCAGTTTTCTTTCCGGAAATAAAGTTCATAACAGCATTTCTAACTTCATACCAGCCAAAGGAGTTGACATAGTCATAGAACTTATCTGCATAAGGTCTAGTTAAGCTGTGATTGTTTAAGGTATCGTAGGTTTCTCTAATAAATTCCGGCCATCTATTAAAAAACGAAAATATGACCGTTATGATTCTTGGTATAAGGATATTTAAAAACAAGATTAAAGCACAAATAATAAGTATCCATGAAATACCCAAAGAAAATCCTGCGAATTTTTTCTTGTATTTTTCATTAGGAAAGTATTCTTCTAATTTCCTTTCAAAGAAATTCATAGGGATACTAACCACATAAGCAATCATCCCACCTATAATAAAAGGCTCCATCACACCAACAACTTGAACCAATAACTTCTTGATAACAGGGAAATACCAAAAAGCAAAAAATAGGATAATTCCATAACATATTACTCTTAATAAATCCTCGGATTTCTTGTCAAGTTTTCCCATACTAACTCCTTCCTACTTTACAAGTATATTTTACCACATAAAAAAAGTTTTTCGTCAAATATAAAAAATTGCTCAAAAGAACATTTTATAATAAACTTAGAGGAGAGGTGAAAAATGAAAACTTGCTACATTATAGGAGGAGGAAGCTACGATGGCTTCTTCGATAAGAAAGAAAAAGGCGACTTGATAATAGCAGCAGACAGGGGATATAAACTAATAGAAAAAGAAAATATAGAAGTCGACTATATAATAGGAGATTTTGACTCATCAACTAAACCTGATCTTAGCAGAGTAATAAGCCTAAACCCCATCAAGGATTACACTGATACAGTAGCTGCAATAGAGTTTGCAAGAAAAAAAGGCTATACAAATATAGTAATCTATGGTGGACTTGGCGGTAGGGAAAGCCATACCCTTGCCAATATTAGAAGTATGTATCATTACAAAAAAGAAGGCTTAACTATCAAATTAAAATCCCAAAAAAAAGAAGTCTTTATAGTCGACTCTAAATTTTCTTATGAATATAAAGACAAGGACTTTTACGTTTCAATCTTTTCCCTATGTGATAAGACGAGACTAAGCCTAAAAGGTCTCTTCTACGAACTAGAAGACTATCCTATGCCGATAGATGACGCCCTTGGAGTATCCAACGAAACAAAGAAGGAAAACTTCCAAATCTCAGTAGAAGAAGGTGCTGTTGTAGTAATATTTGAAGATAAGTCTTGCTAGGTGGGTTTCTTGAAAAAAAATAAAGCTGATGGGCTGGATAAATTATTCCACCATCAGCTTTTGCTTTTTATTTTATTTTTTCCTTATCCAGGCTGTCTAGATATTTTGTTAGTTTAGGGATTATTTCTTCTATGGTGCCTTCTTGGAAGGGGCTTGATAGGCCTACTTCTTTTAGGACTTCCTTGCTTGGAAGGCTTGCGCTAATTTTACATAAGTTTATATATGATTCCCATGCCTTATCGTGATTTTCCATATCTTTTATAAAGTATTGGAAGGCGTTTATTTGGGCTATAGTGTAGTCGATGTAGTAGAAGGGATCTGTGTAAACATGAAGTTGTCTTTGCCATCTGCCTCCATTTTCCAAGTATTCGTTTCCGTCATAGTCTAGGTGTGGAAGGTATTTTTTCTCTATTTGCCTGTATTTTGCTCTTCTTTCTTCAGGAGTTGCTGTTGGATTTTCGTAGACAAATTCTTGGAACTCATCTATGCTTGCCCCATAAGGAATGAATTTGATGGCAGCTGCTATGTGATCATAGTAGTATTTTTCAGTATCTCTTCCGAAGAATTTTTCCATCCATGGATGGGTAAAAAATTCCATGCTCATAGAGTGTGTTTCGGCTATTTCCATGGCTAGGTCGTTGTTTTCTGCTGGATACATATTTCTGGTAAGATATCCTTGGAAGGCGTGGCCTGCTTCGTGAGTTAGGACATCGACATCTCCACTGGTTCCGTTAAAGTTTGAGAAGATGAAAGGCATCTTTGTTATAGGAAGGCTAGTCATGTAGCCACCTGGAGCCTTGCCATCTTTGGTGGTTAGATCCATCATTCCCATGTCTATCATGGCCGTAAAAAACTCTCCTGTTTCTTTGGATAGGTCCTTATACATTTCTAGAGCTTCTTTTACTAGAACTTTCTCATCTCCTACTGGTTTTGGATTACCAGAAAGAAAACTTAGGGGAAGGTCATAGTATTTCATATTCTCAATTCCTATCCTCTTTGCTTGGTCGGCATAGATTTTTTGGCTAAGTGGAACTATATATTTTGCTATTTGCTCCCTATATTTTTTAGCATCTTGGCTGTCCCAGTCAAGCCTTCCCATCTGCTTGTAGGCTACAGCTGTGTAGGTTTTGAAACCGAGTTTCTTGGCAATTCTTGTTCTAATCTTGACTAGTTGATCATAAATGCTATCAAGTTTTTCAAGATTAGCAAAAAACCAAGCATTGAGGGCTTCGAAGGCTTCCTTCCTTGTAGCCCTGTCCTTATCTTGACTAATGGCTAAAAGGCTTGAGATGTTTTTGACTTCTCCCCTAAAATTGATTTCTGCTCCGCCAGTTAACTTGTAGTATTCGTTTACTAGCTTTGATTCTTCTACCCTATCTTCCATGATAGCTGGATCGAAAATATCCCTTTGAAGCTCATCTCTCATTGTTATAGTCTTGCCAAATTTTTCTTCAAAACTTTTTCTATAAACACTTGTTAGTCTAATTGAACCAAGTCTATGTCTTAATTCGTCAAAGCGTGGCATATTTTCATGGAAACACTCAAGTTCTTTATCATAAAATTCGTCCTTGGTGTTAATTGAATTTCTAATACTTACTATATTATAAAGTTCTTCAACTAAAAGAAAACTATCGTTAATTTTCTTATGACTTGCAAAGAAGTCTTCCTCACTTCTTGCTGTCTCTAGCTCATCCAAATATCCGGATATTTCATTAATAAGACCATCAAAATCAGGTCTTTTATATACTATTTCATTAAATTTCATATAAGCTCCTTAAATTCTAATAAGTTTATTATACACCCTAAATTATATAAGATAAGTTAAGCCCAAGCATAAATCACTTGGGCTTATTAGTAGCTATCATACATCCATAAAACCATTTTCGTATCGCCCTAGGGCAATTATATAAAAGATTAGTGTTAGGATTACAAGTATAAGCATTGGGACTATTAGACTTATTAGTAGATTTCCTTTTGTTATATTCATCAGCAAAATGAAAACTCCAACAAGAATTATTACAAAGACCATGCTTATGATGTAATAGATTATTGCCCTTATTCCTCCTTGGGCGAGTTCTTTTGGATTTTTCCAGCTGGTGTTAATTCCTACAGTCGACATAAGAAGGCCTACTATATTAGATGCTAGGGCTGATAAGCTTAAACCTATCATTATCATAAGAATATTTACAAGTCCTAGTTTTAAGGTAATTCCTACTACTAGACTTATTATTAGATTGATAAGACTTGATACAAGCATGGCAGATATTAATCTTGCCCTAAGATGACTTTTGGCATCTATAGGTAGGCTTTGGATTAGATAAAATCCCTTGCCTTCTCTTGATAGGCAAGAGCTTGTAAGATTGCCATTTATCCAAATAATTAGTCCTATCGCTAGGGCTATGGCAAAGACATAAACACTCGCTTGAGGATTTATCTCAAGCTCTTTTCCAAAATCATTTATTATGGTATTTTTTTGTCCTATTGCCATCATGCTAAAGACTAGGGCCATAATCATAGGCGTATAGACAAACATGAAATTGCTTGTTAGGATCCTCAAATCCCTTTTGACTAGAGCCTTAACTTGGCTCGATTTTTTGATAGAAACTCTCTTTGATTTTTTTGTTTTCTTAATTTTCTTAGCCCCTTCACTTGTGATGGCCCTATCAAAAACTGCCTTATAGTAATTTTTATCGGCAAGCTTATAAGCTATAAAGAGTAAGCCTAGGGCAAGGCCAAGAAGACTCAGACTTGCTATAAGCCTTTGAAAAAGACTTCCTGTAAGAGATAGGCCGAATAGTTTGGCATTAAAGAAAATATTAGATACGCCAGAGTTTTTGCCGAAAGTATTTACTAGGCCATTTGCTAATCTATCAAAATTATCATTAGATCCTCCCTTATTTTGTTGGAAGGAGAAATAATAGATAGTTCCAATTACCGCAAACATCACTAGATATCCTAGATTTTTGAATACTTTCTTGTATCTATTTACATTAGTAAATCTTTTTATGCTAAGAAGGATAATGGCAAGTATGCTATAGGGAATTGCAATCATAGGAAAGAAATTAATGATTCCTAAAATCAGCGTTCCTACATCCATAGCTTTTTGTGAAAAATATAGGACTAGACCCAAGAGGAAAAATAGGAAAAAGTCGAAAAATGACAAGACTGCCCCGATTATCTTTCCTAAAAAGAGTTCTCCTTGGCCAATTGGCATAGGGACATAGTTTTCTATAGATTTCTCATTAAAGAAATCACCATACATTTTTATCCCATATATAAATATTACTATCGTATTTGTGAGCATACCAAAGATCGTAAAATACATATCTTCTTTACCAATCTCTATAAATATAGCTAGGGCTGCTCCCATTACTATATAATACATAAATCCTAAGAAAAGAAATGACCAGAGGATGGATATGAGCCTTAGGAGGTAATTTTTGGGAAGACCTTGAGGCCTTTTAGATGGAAAATACGGAAAAAACTGTTCCTTGAAAGCGTATTTGATTATTGTTTTTATGTTATTCATCAGTAAGCTCCAAGAAGATTTCCTCAAGGCTTCCTGTTTTATTAGAAGTCTCTTTTATTTCATCAAAAGTTCCAACTGCTATAATTTTTCCCTTATTGATTATAGCAAGCCTATCGCAAAGCTCTTGGGCTATTTCCATGACGTGAGTTGAGAAGAAGACGATTTTGCCATCTGCTGCCCTTTGTCTTAGGATTTGTTTGAGATTGTAGGCGGACTTGGCATCAAGGCCTACCATAGGTTCATCTAGAATTATCACATTAGGGTCATTGATCAATGCACCAATTAGGGCAAGCCTTTGGGCCATACCATGTGAATAATTTGAAATTTGCTCATCCATTGCATCTTTTAGGTCAAAATATCCTAAGTAGTAGTCAAGTCTTTTTCTCCTAGTATCCGTATCTATGCCATAGATATCTGCAATAAAATTTATGTATTCATAGCCAGAATAGTTTTCGAAAAGGTCAGGATTGTCTGGAATATAGGAAAACTCGCTCTTGTAGGCCTTATCGTCATCTTCAAGCCTTAAATCATTTATGCTAATTTCTCCAGATGATTTGGAATTTATGCCTACTATGGACTTGATTGTCGTTGACTTACCAGCCCCATTCGGTCCCAAAAATCCAAAAATTTCGCCATCATTTACAGTAAAAGAAATATCATCAACAGCCTTCTTGCCATTTGAATAAATCTTTGTGAAATTTGTTACTTTAATCATATAAGCTCCCTTCTATATCTATATTAATCTAAAATAAATTTTTTAATAAAAAGGGACTGCTAGAAAATATTAGAATCTAAGCCATGGAGTTTATATTTTCTATCCAGTCCAATAATCTATAAGTCTTTGTTCTCTTTGATTTTTTTTATATCGTAGGCAATTTTCTTTCTTTCTACTACTAGCCTTCTTAAAATCTTTTCCATTGACCTTTGGGTCTTTCTTATGTCTTCTTCCTTTAATCTTAGCTTCATCCTAAAGCCTATATCAGAAAGCTTGCCTCCTACTGGATAATAGTCGCTTGTTAAACTAGGGAGATGGATACTTTTTGCAAGCTTTTCATCAAAAACCAAGAGTTTTTTTTGGAAGAACAAAAGCTCATCATGAACCCTAGCTATATTTTTATTTACATTGTTATTTTTATTAGACCTAAGGACATTACCTAAGAAGTTTCCCCTTAGAAATCTACTAGCAGTAAAATCTGCATTTTTGCCAACTTTTATGGCATGGACTTTAAGGCTTACTAATAAGGCCCTAGCTTCTTTAATAAAATTATCAACTTCTACTTGTTTTTTGTAAAGTTCATTTAGTTTGTCTTTGAAGTCTGTCATCTTTGCCTCCGTACAAGTTCTTAATTTATTTATACCCACAATAAGTAAAATATAAAGTTTGTCTTATTCCTTTCATATTAGTATATTTATAATGTATAAGTAAAGAGAGGTAAATATGGCAGAAATATTATATTATAATCCAATAGATATGGAAAAATACGATATATTTAAGAAAATCGCTAATGAAAATGGCATTAAAATAATAGAAGTTGGAAAAGACCATCTTGATTACACAATCGGTCACCTTTTGGGCTTTGAAGGCTACGATAGCGAAAAACTTGAAGTAAGTGATGATGAAATACTGGACTTCGACTTCATCCTATTTAACGGTTTTGGAAACGAAGAACTTTTCAATCTCATAGATAATCTAAGAGAAAACCAAGCAAATGTTCAACACAAGGCCGGCATCACAGAAAATAACGTAAAGTGGACCCTTAGACAACTCCTTAAAGAAAATGACAAGGAAGCAAAGACCATGGGTTTAATCCACAAAATCAACCAATTAATAGAAAAAGCAGAAAAGCTCAAAGATAAATATGGAGAAGATGAAAAAATCAAAAATCTCATAGATGAAATAGCAGATTATTTTAACGATTCGTCAATTTTTGATATAGAAGTGGCCAAAAAATACTACCTAAGCCTCCTAGATGAAACTTTGAGAGTTGAAAACGAAAATATGTAAAAAAGCCCTAGTCGGGCTTTTTTTGTGGAAATTTTTAATAAATTTTATCCTTTAAGATTTTAAACTCTTTTAATTTATCAACATCATGAGAAGGATAGCATATGTTTATCACCACTTACTAGCCTTCCTACCTGTTTTTCTGTAAAGAGAGCGTAGTCACCGATTATGGAATGTTTTAGCGCTGATAGGGCTATGGCAAAGTCTAGGGCATCGTGGATGTCGTAGCCATTGACATAGGCATGGATTAGCCCTGCTGCAAAGGCATCTCCTCCCCCTATCCTATCTACAATATCAAACTTATAGGTCTGACTTTTTAGGTATTCCCTGCCATTGTACATGCCAGCTGAAAGGGAATTTATAGATGCTGAAAAAGAGTTTCTGATTGATGATATTGTGTATTTAATATGATATTTGTCGTGAATTTCTTTAAGCATTTGGCTTAGACATTCATGGTTGAAGTCCCCCTTAAAACATTCATGTCTTGTAGGCAAAACTCCTATTAGGATGTCTACCATTGGTAGGACTTTATCATAAAATTCGCAAGCCTCATCTAGAGACCAAAGACTCGCCCTATAATTTAGGTCAAAGACAACCACTAGACCTCTTTTTTTTGCCTCTTTTATGGAATATTGGACAAGGTCCCTACCTTCTTTTGATATGGCTGCTGTTATGCCAGTTGTAAAATATAGACCTACATCCTTAAAAACTCCATCCCAGTCAAATTCTTCTATTTTTGCCTTTGCCATGGAGGAGCTTTTCCTATCGTATATTACCTTTGGCGATCTAAGGCCGACTCCTTTTTCTGCATAATAGATCCCAAGCCTTTCTCCTCCCCTAACTATGTAATCGGTATCTATTCCGAACCTACTTATATTGTTTAGGGCGGCTTGACCCATTTCGTTTTCTACAAGTTTTGTTATGTATCTAACATCATCGCCAAGATTGGCGAGGGCTATGGCTACATTAGCCTCAGCCCCACCAAATATTACTTCAAATTTGTCAGTTTGGACAAATCTCTCAAAATCAAATGGTGAAAGTCTCAAAGTAAGCTCTCCCAAAGTTACAATTTTACGATTCATATTCTCTCCTTTAAAATTTCCCCAAACTAATTTTTCTTATATTAATCCAGCCTTTATTGGGAGGATTAGAGATGTCATTGGTAAATAGGTTACTAGTAAGAGTCCTATAAGTATTGCAATATAGAACTTTAACATATATGGCATAACCTTAGATAGGCTAGTATCTCCAACCTTGATGGCTACGAATAGGGTGTTACCAACTGGTGGTGTAATGTTTCCTATACATAGGTTATAAACTATCATTAGACCGAATTGAACTGGATGCATACCAAATTGTGTAGCTATTGGCAAAAATAGTGGAGTAAAGATTAGGATAGCTGGTGTTACATCCATGAAGGTTCCTGATATTAGAAGGATTATGTTCATGATTAGGAAAATCACATATTTATTATCAGATACCTTTAGGAGGGCTTCTCCTACCATTTGTGGGATTCCAGTAAAGGCCATTACCCAAGAAAGGATGTTTGATAGACCAATTAGGAAAACTACTATGGCACTCATCTTAGCTGATTCTACAACTATAGTCCATACCTTTTGTGGGTTTAAGTTTTTGTAGATAAAGCCAAGGATTAGGGAGTAAAGAACTGATATGGCAGATCCTTCTGTCGCTGTGAAGATTCCTGCAACGATTCCTCCTATTACTACTACTATTAAACCTAGGGATGGAAGAGCTCTTAGGGTTGCTTTTCCTAGAACTGCAAAGGAAAACTTTCCTTCGTTTGCCTTGTAGCCTTTTTTCTTTGCTATTGCTATTGCAACTATAATGCACACTATTGACCAGATAAGTCCAGGTATGTAGCCTCCCAAAAATAGGGCTGCTACTGAGGTTCCGCCTGATACTAGGGAATAAGTAATTAGGGCGTTTGATGGTGGTATTAATAGACCTGCTGGAGCAGATGCACCGTTAGTAGATGCAGATACTGCCTTGTCATAGCCTTGTTTTTCTTCTCCTGCTTTAACCATAGATCCTACTGCTGCTGCCGCTGCTGAAGCTGATCCTGATATAGCACCGAAAAGAGCGTTAGCTCCTACATTTGTTACGAGTAAAGCTCCTGGAAGCTTGCCTAGGATTGCCATTACAAAGTCGACTAGTCTTTTTGCTATACCGCCCTCATTCATGAGATTACCCGCCAGGATAAAGAAAGGTATGGCAGTTAGGGTAAAGGAGCTCATGCCGACAAAGCTTCTTTGGGCTGCTGTTAGGGTTGCTACATTTGCTGGTACTGTTGTTATGATTGTAATGATTGATGCTATACCGATGGAGAAGGCTATTGGCACTCCTGTAGCCAAGAGTATAACTAAAGATATTAATATTATGGCTAGGGCATTTGCACTCATAGATTTCCTCCTTCATATTTTGCTACTTCTTCTGTATCATTTGCCATGTTTGAAGCAATCTCTTCTGTTGATTTGGCCTTAGCAAAAGTTACTTTGCCTTTTAGGATATCAGATATATTTAATAGAGTGTAGATTATGTTGATAAGTCCTGTAATTGGTAGAGGGATATAGAAATAACCTACAGCAATCTTTAGTGAAGATGTGGTTTGATTTAGGGCAAGCTTGGTGATAATTACTCCTCCTATGGTAAGAACTGCTAGGGAGAAGATAAGTATCATTAGCTCTGAGAAAATCGCAAGGACTTTTTGAATCTTTGGATTACTTCTTTCTGCTATAACAGGTATGTTCATATGTCCCTTTTCGCTAACTACAAGGCTTGCTCCAAAAAGAGTAGACCAAGCGAAAAGATAGGCAACTAGCTCTTCTGACCAAGTAGATGGGGTGTTTAGGATATATCTGGTGAATACTTGCCAAACTACTAGGATAAACATAACTAAAAGGCTAATACCTGTCAAAAACTTTAATATATTATCTAAAACTTTTCTCATATCAGCCCTCCTTAGCTGGGAATTCTTTGTTATATTTTTGGATAGCATCATAGTAAGGAGCTAGTTTTTTATTTTTCTCCAAGGCTTCCTTAGTTAGTGGAGCTACAGCATCTACGAATGGCTTTTGGTCTGGATAGATAAACTCTACTCCTAACTGTTCACTAGCCTTCTTTTTCGCATTTTCTACTGCTGTATTCCATTCTTTTCTTTGGACTTGATTTAAAATCTTAAAGCCCTCATCGAAGACCTTTCTGTCTTCTTTTGGTAAACTTTCTAGCCATTGGTAGTTAGCTATAACAATATCTGGAACCATTTGGTGCATATCATAAGAATAATACTTACAAACTTCACCATGGCCATTATCAGTTAGAGCCATCTCGTTATTTTCAGCTCCATCAATTATGCCTGATTGAAGGGCTGTATAAACCTCACCAAAGCCCATAGGAGAAGCAGAAGAACCTAACAAGTCCATCATTCTAACATTGGTAGGTGATTGTTGGACTCTAATCTTTAATCCCTTTAGGTCAGCTGGTGAATTGATTGGTTTATTCTTTGTATAAAAAGACCTAGATCCAGCATCAAGCCAGGCTACTCCCTCGAAGCCTCCTTCTCTAGTTGATTCAAAGATAGGACGAACGATTTCAGGATCATCCATAACATGGTGGTAGGCTTCACTTGATGCGAATAAGTATGGTAAGTTGAATATTTCCCATACATCATTGAAACTCTCAAGAATAGCATTGGATGCAACACATATATTGATTGCTCCGGTTTGAGTAAGTTGAACCATGTCTATTTGTGAACCCAAAAGCTCTGATGGATAGACTTGCACGTCATACTTATCTCCAAGTTTACTTTCTACATATTTCTCAAAAGCCAAAAGACCCAAATGGGTTGGATGGTTTTGAGATTGGTTGTGGCCGACTCTTATTATAATCTTGTCTTGATCTTTTTTGCCAGATCCACAAGATGTTAAGATAAGAGCAACAATAACAGCCATCACTATTGTCTTAAATCTAATTTTCATAATCTCTCCTTTCATATCATATAGTCTCTTTTTCAACAAGTTCTGCTTTTATCATCAAGTCATTTTCACTTTCCTCTCCCTTCATAAGTTTAAAAAGATTGTCCAAAGCAAGTTCCACCTGCCTTCTAATCCTCTGATCAATCGTACTTATCCTTTGATTGGTATATTCAGTAGCGTCAATATTATCAAAACCTATAATAGCCAAATCTTCTGGAACCTTGTTTCCTGCATTTACATAATGCTTGTAGAAAACAACAGCTAGGCTATCAAGCTCAAATTGTATAGAATCAAAATCGTTCTCTTCAATAAAATCTATAAGAGGATTGATATCACAAACTTCTACACTTTTTATCTTATACTCAACAAAGTTTACCTCGTCATAATATTTGTATAAAGCTTCAATAAAACCAGCCTTCTTCGCAATGTAGGATCTAGTATGAAAGCCCCTGTCTAAAGAAACATAAAGGGGCTTCTTGTAGCCTTTTTTCTTAAAAAGACTCACAGCCTGATCCATAGCATTAATCTCATCTATATATACATTTACAATCCTATCACTATTTATGGTAGGGCTTACATTTAACATTGCCATAGGAATATCTTTACTAACTTCTACTAGGCTCTTGTAGAACTCATCTTGCTCATAGGTTGAACCTACTCCAATAATAGCCTCTACTTGATTTTCTATAAGTAGGTCCAAATAGGATTTCTTCTTTCTAATATCATCGGTAGTAACACACAAGATTGTAGAAAATCCAGATGCTTCAAGTATCTTTTCTAACTCATAAGCTGACTGAGACTCGAAAAATTTCCTTATATCCGGAACCATAATCCCAATTAGCTGGCTGGATTTCTTGGCAAGAGATCTTGCAATCCTATTTGGCGTATAGCCATTTTCCTTGATTACTTTTTCAATCCTATCCTTAGCCTTCTTGCTGACATTATTTTGTTTATTTATAACACGAGAAACCGTGGCCGTTGAATAACCAGAAGCCTTGGCGATATCATATATATCCATAAATCCTCCTTAACGGCCAGTTAATAAAACCCTTTCCTATATCTTATAGAAAAAATTTTCTTCTAAGTAATTTCCATCTTTTTCTAAAAATATATCTGTAAGTTTTTCTTGCAACCGCTTACATTTGTACTAATAAAATATCACATATTGCATGATTTGTCAACCATATTTTTCTTAAATTTAGAAATTCCTCCTAAGACCCAAGCCCTAGGAGGAGCTTATTATTTTCCAATTTTTTCTTCTCTTCCATAATAAAAGAGGTATTGTTGAGCATAGCCTGCCAAGTCTCCGAAGTATTTTCTTGCATAATCATCGACTAGTTTTTTTGGAACTTCTTTTTTTATGAATAGGGTTTCCATAACTCTTTTTATCCACACATCCACCGGGAAGGTTTCCCTCTTATGATAGGCAAAGAGCATGATACAATCGGCAACTTTAGGACCTATGCCTGGTAGGTCTATTAATTTCTTTTGAAGTTTATCACTGGCTAAGTTTTTATCATTAGAAAAATCCAAATGACCTTCATAAATCATCTTGCTTGCTTGAACTATTCTCTTATCCCTAAAGCCAACCCTAGCATATTCTCTTAGTTCATCTGGATCGACATTCATAAGATCTTCTGGCCTTGGAAAAGAATAGTAGCTCCTATTATTGTAGTCGCCAATATATTTTCCATATCTTTCAGAAAGAATCCTAACCGCCTTTTTTATTCTTGGAATTTGATTGTTGGCAGAAATTATGAAGGATATGGTTGTTTCAAAAAGCTCTTGGTTGAGAATCCTTATTCCCCCACCATAGGCTGTAGCCTTTTGCATGATTGGATCAATGGCGACTTTCTCCTTGATTTTTTCATAGTCAGTCCCTAGGTCAAAGTAATCATAAAAGATATCATAAAAGTCACAAAGACTTACATTTCTAATAAGACTTAGGCCATCTTCTAGCTTTAAGACATTAATGATTTTTCCCATAAAGACTGCTGTGTAGGATCCGTCATCTTCTATGTAGAAGTTAAAGCATTGACCACATTCGAAAATGTGGGTTGGGTCAAAGGAGCTTTCCCTAAGAATAAGCCCTCTTTCATCTTCTGTGATCATTATTTCTCTTCTATTTTCTTCTTGGTATCTATCCACTATCTTATCCTAACTGCATGCACTGCTAGCCTTTGATCGTAGTAGTCGTATTGGCAAGTTGATAGGGTTATGATTGAGTCATCTTCTGTGAAATCCCTAGTTTCAAGTTTTACTTCTGAGTTATCTTTCAATTTCTTAAAGTATGGTACTTTGTCTGCATCATACATAAATTCCAAGGTCCTATAATCATAATCAGAAGGGATACCATAGGCAGAAAATATTTGATACTCTCTTAGGCCTTCTTCGGTTGTAACATACAAAGTCCTATGTTTTTCGGCGAATTCTTGCTTTCTGTACTGATCAAGAGGAGTAAACATTGACTCTAGCTCCAAATGGTGACCATAAATTACAGTGTTATCATCACTTAGGTCTGGCGAATTGTTTGTATCCATAAAGATAGATCCTGCTATGTCGTATTGCTTATTAAGACCCTTTCTTAGGTAAAATTGATTGTCATCTGCATGAAGTACTGGATATTTGATAGCTGTTCCCGGAATTTCTATAACAGCTACAACATCCTTATTTTCTTTCTTGAACTTCTTTAGTAGATAAAGATTTTGTTTTTCAAGTTTCTTAAACTTAGCTTCTGGATCTAGATTAGCATCCTTATCTTTGTCATCTCCTGCTTGCTTTTCACTTTCTTCTATAAGACCTGCTATATGCTTATTATTTTTAATGTTTGTCCAATAATCATAGCCCCTTCTTCCTAGTATAACTAAACACACTAAGATAACCACTACAAGAATAAATCTTATAAAAGATAAAATTTTGTTTTTCATGTAACCACCTTTATTTAAGCTTAAAAATTACAAGCTTTAAAATTATCTTATAATAAGTATAATATACCATATTGGAGATTTTATGAAAGTTTTTAAAAAAAGAGGTGAAATTTATGAAAGACTATAAATTATTTGTAGGAACTGTATGTCCTTATTGCAAAAAAGTAGAAAATTTTATGAAAGAAGAAAATATAGAATTAGAAATTGTTGATATAAATGAAAATAGAGATGCCATGCTTGAATTGATTGATAAAGGAGGCAAAAGACAAGTACCATGCCTCTACCACGATGGAGTTTATCTCTACGAATCAGAAGATATAATCAAGTTTCTGAAGGAAAATAAATAGGCAAACTATGATTAAATTAGTAGCATCAGATATTGATGAAACTCTTGTTGATCACGACAAAAATGTTCCACAAAGAAATGTGGATGCCATAAAAAAGGCCCAAGAGATGGGCGTGATAGTTATGCTTGCAACAGGTCGTGGAACTTATGAACTGTTTGATATACCTAAGAAGGCTGGTCTAGTGAGGGATAATCGTTTCATTATTTGTTGTAATGGAGCAGTAATTATGAATATAAAGACAGGTGAGGTTGTTTATTCCCAAGGCCTTAAATACGATTATGCAAAGACCATTCTCGACTATGCCTATGCCAATAATCAAACTTGCTATATCTATACCATTGATAACAAGTACGGACTTAACCTTGATAGCGACTCCTATGCGGAAACTCAAATTACCCCCCTTGGGGATAATAATATTGACTTTCTCAAAGATAAGCTTATCCTAAAGGCAATCCTAAAAAACAAGGATATGAACTATCTGCAAGGTCTTGAAATCGACATAGCCTATCTTACCAACTACGATGTTGAGATAGCCTATTCATCAGACATGTTTATGGAAATCAACGCCAAAGGAGTAAATAAGGCTAATGCCTTAAAGAAAGTATGTGAGTATTATGCTATAAGCCTTGATGATGTTCTTACTATTGGAGATAATTACAACGACGTAGCTATGCTAGAAGAAGCAGGCAGGTCAGTAGCTGTAGCTAACGCCCACCTCCAAGTCAAGGAATCTGCTAGCTACGTTGCCCAAGCGACTAACGAAGAAGGCGCAGTTGGCGAAGCAATCGAAAAATTTATTTTAAATAAGTAAAGAGCTGAGAATCACTCGATTCTCGCTCTTTTTTCTTAACTAAAAAAGACTTAGACAAAGCTAAGCCTTTTTACCAAGTTTGGTAATTTTCTTTGTAATAGTTGTATCCAAAATATCCCAAGCCTCCAATTAATATAACAGGCAAGAGTTTTAGGACAAGACCGACTAAGCCTCCAATAATTGCTAAAGGCAAGGCGATGACAGCTAGGATAATTATTACTGGCAAAAATATTACAGAAAGGACTATGCCTATTATCCCAAAGCCTAACTTAAATATAAACTTTATCATTCCTCCGCCGAAGACTAGAAATAGTATTAGTGCTGCTATTGTCATCATAAGTAACTCCTTTTATATATTCTTAATTCTATTATACATATTCTTAATATTTCCGCAAGTAAACTTTATTATCTTAACTTAATTTTTTTAAATCTCAAGGTTCCTTATTATGATTTTAATTTCTTGGATGAAGCTTTGATTTTTTCCTAAATAGCAGGGACTTAGCTTATCATCCAAAAAAGACTTGCCATCGTAGCTTGCTTATATGCAAATATAAGGGTCTTAAAAATCTGTCCATAGGGTAAAAGAGCCTACATATTCTTTCCCTATAATTTCTATCTTCCTTCCAAAACCATAGTTAGGAAGCTCCTTAACAAATTATCATCAAAAAAATAGGAGCGCACACATGTATGCCGCCCCTAATTTACAAAGAATCGCCCAAAGATAGTTTTTTCTTATCGAAAAACATAGGCTCATCTTAAAAAGCAAACTTTTCAACATAAGCTCCTTCTTCCTTAATTTGGGCGAAAATATTCTTATTTTTTATTTCTATCGTAAGCTATTGAGCATTAGCTGGAGTATTTGTTGGTGCTGGTCTTTTTCCTAATTCAGTATCTAGGATATAAATTGAATGCCAATCATCTCCAACTCTTTCTAGTCTTGTAACTATTTTATTGAAGGTTTCTTCTTCTTCTACTTGCTCATCAATATACCATTGGATAAAACTTCTAACCCTTTCATCAACTCCATTAGCTTCTTTAGCTATGTTATTTATTCTTCTAGAAACTTCCTTTTCATGTTCAAGGGCAGCTTTCATAACATCTAAAACAGAAGCATAGTCAGCTCTTGGTTCTGGAATAGCCTTATATACTGGTTTGTAGCCAACTGATTGAAGGAAATTCTTCATTCCTTCTCCATGGATTAATTCCTCAGATACTTGTTGGTCCATCCAAATTGTAAAGCCTTCGAGGTCCAAATCATCAGTATAGGCAGCCATAGCCTTGTAGATATAAGCTGATTCAAACTCAAAGTTCATTTGTTCATTGATTAGGTCTAAAATTTTTCTATCCATTATTTTAATTCTCCTTCTTCTAAATAGTTATCATATAGAGTATAGACTCCATATATGTACAAACCTCTTTTGATAATTTCTTCAATTACCCTTGTGATTGAGATAGGGAGGATTTCAATAGTAAAAGAATGCTCCCTAATAGTAAATCTATTAGTTTTTATTATGTTTTTCTTATTTAATTCATCAAAAATACCCACGGCAAGAGACTTCTCGAAACTTTCATCCAAATCAAAAGTTACGGGAACAAAGTCCCTAGATTCGTCTTTAGCTTGTATTTTTTTGATAAGCAATAAATCTTTCATAATCCTCTCCTATTAGAATATTACCCAATTATCAAAAAAGCAAACTTCTATTAACAAAAATTTATCAGAAGAAAAATTACTATCCCTGCCTATGTTTTTCTTCCATCTCCTTAAAAGAGAAGATACAGCCACAATAATCTTGCCTATAAAGACCGTAATCCTTGGATAAATCAATAGATTTCTTGTAACCATTTTTCTTCTTGAAATCAGAATATAGGTATTTCACCCCATAGACTTCCTCCAAATTTCCTCCTATTTCGTTAAGCCACTGACTATTTTTGTAGGGAGATATAGAAAGAGTTGTAGAAAAATATTCATAGCCATGGGCCAAGGCATACTTGCAAGCCTCTTCTAGCCTTAGCTTATAGCAAAGATAGCAAGCCTTGCCTCCCTCGTGGTCATCCTTTCTGATTTTTGCGATTTCATGGAAATCATTTATATCATTGGCAGGAAATATGATTTTGGAACTTATCTTTAGTTCTTCTTTTAGCTTTTCTAGGGTCTCAACCCTCTTTGTAAGTTCACTTGCCGGATAAATCATAGGATTGTAGTAAAATAAATCAATCTTAAAGTCATCATAGATTCTTTCTAGTACAGCAGTTGAGCAAGGTGCACAACAAACCTGTATCAACAGGCTTGGCTTTTTGCCATTTTTCCTATTTTCCTTGATAATCTCTTCCATCTTGAGATCATAATTTATCTTCTGCATAAGCTTCCTTCCTTTATTTTTTAGAATAAATAAAAAACCGCAAGAAAAATCCTGCGGTTGTTTGTCGTAATTATCTCTTTGAGAATTGAGATGATTTTCTTGCCTTCTTGAGACCTGGTTTCTTTCTTTCTTTTCTACGAGAATCTCTTGTTAGGAAACCTGCTCTTTTTAGGGCTTGTCTATAGTCAGGGTTAGCAACTAGAAGTGCTCTTGCGATTGCATGTCTTATTGCTCCAGCTTGACCTGTATATCCTCCGCCATTAACGTTTAGTTTAATGTCGTAGTTGTTTAAGTTTTCTGTTAAAGCAAGTGGTGATCTTGCTATTACTTTTAATGTTTCATAGTTGAAGTATTCGTCTAGGTCTCTTCCGTTTACTAGGATATTTCCGCTACCAGAAACCATAGTACATCTAGCTACAGATGTTTTTCTTCTTCCTGTTGATTGAATAATTTCTGCCATCTAAGCCCTCCTTAATTTAATTCCAAAACTTCAGGCATTTGAGCTTCGTGATTGTGCTCAGCACCTACATACACTCTAAGCTTCTTAGCCATAGCTCTACCTAGTTTGTTGTGTGGAAGCATACCTTCGATTGCGTGTGTTACTATATATTCAGGTTTTTTAGCTTTCATATCCTTGAATTTAGTAATCTTTAGTCCGCCACTGTAACCTGAGTATCTTTGGTATTCTTTTTGGTCTTCTTTGTTACCTGTAAGAATGACTTTGTCAGCATTAATTACTATAACATAATCTCCAGTATCATAGTGTGGAGTAAATGTTGCTTTGTTCTTTCCTCTCAAGATTGCTGCAACTTGGCTTGCTAGTCTACCTAGAACCATGCCTTCTGCATCAACGACATACCATTTTCTGTCGATTTGATCAGGAGTTGCAGTCCATGTTTTTTGATATTTCATAAAATTCCTCCTATAAATTTTTCGCCTACTATATTTAGACACCGCTCTTAGTAGGTGGCGGCTTTACTCGTCCTGACATTTTTTAATCGCCTTCAGGATTTGCGATTTCATCGAAAAGCTCCATAAAAGAAACTTTAAGTTGACTTGAATATGATACTACTAAAAGAGCTTTTTGTCAATCGCTTAGCCTAGACTTTGTAAATATTTTTCTCAAGATTAAGCTTACTAGGATAGTTAGGATGACAGATGCAACTGACGCTCCTATAACTATATCTAGTTTAAGGAGAATCCTGTAGATTATAAAGCCTATGACCCAAGAAACTATATTTATTTTTGTATCAAGACTACTTTTATCTTTCTTGATGAAAAAGTCTGCAATTTGAACCGCTATCATTGGAGCAAATACTGAGCCTATTAGGTAGAGGAAGTTTGATATATCATCCATAGGATAGAGCAAGGCTCCTAGGATTCCTATGGCACTTACAATTATTGCGACCATCTTTGCACTTGCCCCTTCTTTAATTGCCTCAAAGGAGATTCCTGCTGAGTAGGCATCGAGGAAGGTCGTTGTTACTGTTGATAAAATAATTATGACTATGGCAAGACTTCCTATTCCTGAATAGGAAAATATTGCTGATAGACTTGTCTGTCCAGTAGCCATCGCTCCAGTAAGGCCTATTGTGTACATCCAAATAGATACTAGAGAATAGATTCCTGTTGAAACAAAGCTTGCTTTTACTGGCTTTTCTGCCTTTGATGTGTAGTCTGATATCAAAGGAAGCCAACTCATAGGCATGGCTATGGCAAGTTCTATGGCTTGACCAAAGGATAGGGCATCGGCTGATAGATTGCTAGATAGGCTAGATGTAAAGGACTTTCTTGACATAAGTATAGTCAAGGCGAAAAGGGCTATCATTGATACAGTGTTTAGCTTACCAAGATTACTAATTCCTATCCCTATCCAAATTATTATCAACAAACCAATTATTATTGCCCAAATTTTACTTCCTGTAGAAAAAAGTTCCCCAGAAGATATAGCTCCATCATAAATCATGATGGCTGTCCAACCAACTAGTTGGAGGAAATTTAGACTTGCAAAAAATATACCGCCAACTTTTCCAAAGCTAAGCTTAGTAGCTTGCATGGCAGATAGCCCTGTTTTTGCTCCAATAAGTCCTGATAGACTCATGAGGATAAAACCACAAATATGGCCTATGAGGATTGCAAGCATGGCTTCTTTAAAGCTCATAGAGGCATAATAAGTTCCCGTAAGAATTTCTGCGATAGAAACTCCAGCCCCGAACCAAATCAAGGCGTTATCATATATACTTGTTTTCTTTTCCATAAGACTTCCTTATTTTTTGTAAATATCTTTGATGTCAAAGGCGTGATTCATTGGACCTGACCCTTTTCCTAAATCAAGTCCATCTTTCAAACAGCCTTCCAAGTACTTTTTCGCTTTTCTTATAGCTTCTTCTAGCTCATATCCCTTGGCAAGGTTTGAAGCAATAGCAGATGATAGGGTGCAACCTGTTCCATGAGTGTTAGGATTGTTGATTCTTTCTCCCTTAATCCAAACCCCCTTGCCAAAAGCATACAAATAGTCGTTGGCATCATTAATAGCATGACCTCCCTTCAGAAGTACATTGACCTTGTATTTGTCATAGATAAGCTTACTTGCCTCTTTCATATCCTCTTCGCTTTTTATTTTCATATCTGAAATAAGCTCAGCTTCTGGGATGTTTGGTGTAATAAGGCTAGCTAGCGGAAAAAGTTCTTCCTTTAGGGCATCTATTGCATCGTCTTTTAGAAGCTTTGCCCCAGATGTTGCAACCATTACAGGATCGAGGACGATTTTTTCCGCCTTATATTGCCTAAGCTTTCCTGCTATAGCCCTTATGAGATTCTTATCAGAAACCATGCCGATTTTTACTGAGTCTGGTCTAATATCTGTAAATACTGCATCAATTTGCTTTTCCAAAAAGTCAGGACTTACATCCATTATCCCTGTAACTCCCCTAGTATTTTGTGCTGTAAGAGCTGTTATGGCAGATTCGGCAAATACTCCATTTAGACTCATAGTCTTTAAATCTGCTTGAATACCAGCTCCACCTGAACAATCAGAGCCAGCTATTGTTAGTGCTACTTTCATAAAACCTCCTTATAAACAAAAAATGACTTCCTTATCGCTAGATAAAACAAGTCATTCACATATATATTATTGCTTTCCTACGTTGGCATTATCCAAATCAGGTAAGGTCGAGGGCTTCACCCTCCTCTCAGATCATATAGAACTCCCTTGCTTTATTTGATTACACTTAAATTGTAAGCTTTTAACTAGGCTTTGTCAAATGGTTTTCCCTAGATAAGCTAGACAAAAATCTTACAATCATTAGCCAAAAGTTTTTCGATAGCATAGCCTACGCCCGACTTCCTATTGGACCTTGTAATAAAATCAGCATGGGTCTTTAATTCATCAACAGCATTTTCCATGGCTACTGCAAAACCAGCTTTTTCAAGCATAGGTATGTCGTTTTTCTCATTACCAATTGCCATAACTTCATCCATCCCTATACCGAGCTTGTCTGCCATAAGCTTTGTAGCAAAACCCTTATTGGTGTTTTTATTCATAACTTCAATCAAAAATGGAGCTGTTTGAACTGAATAATAGTCAGTTTTTAGCTTTTCGGGCATATTTTTGATAAATCTTTTTATCTCACTTGCCCCTCCCAAAATCAAAAATCTTCCAAACTTTTTATCCTCTTGCCAATCTTTGTAGGAAACCGTCTGAATCGGCATCCTATTTATTTTTGCGTCAATTATGGTATATAAGTTTGGAATTTGTCTTTTAGAATAAAAGCCCACATCATCCATACAAGATAGTTCTAATTTGTAGCCAGAAAGAAGCTTATCTACTTCCATCAAGTCCCTTGGATATTGATAGGTGCCAGAAATCGCCTTCTGGCTAACATTATCAAAAATATAGGATCCATTTTGGCAGATAGTAAAATGGCCTTCTTCTGTTAGCTTTAGTTCCTTAATTAGGTGAATCATGCTGTGAAAAGGCCTGCCACTAACTAAAGCTATATGGATTCCTTTATCTTTTGCTTTTTTTATTGCGTCTTTATTTATTTTCGTTAATTTTTTTAGTGGAGTAACTAGGGTTCCGTCCACATCAATTGTTATTAGTTTAATCATACATGCATTATACCCTTTTTAAAAAAGTATTAGCAAAGAAGGTCCTGACCACAGCTATATAAGACTTAGAAAACAATAAAGACCATGAGTTTTTCTCACAGTCTTTTTAGTGTTATTTTCTCACATTGCTATAGGTATCTCTTGCAAATAAGAGAATCATCGGATAAAGCTCAAGCCTGCCAAAAAGCATGGCAAAGCTTAATGTTAATTTTGATAGCTTGCTCATTGCAGCAAAGCTTGTTATAGGCCCAAAGTCAATAAGACCTGGACCAACATTGTTATAGGTTGTAGCTACAGCCGAAAAAGCCGCCTCGAAATTGTTGGTATCTAGAGTTACTACAAGCATGAAGATTATAAAGAGGAAGATATAGACTAAGATGTATCTATTGATTGACTCTTCTACTTCCTTATCAATTTCTACAACCGTTACACTAAAGCCCCTATCTAACAAGAGCTCCGTAAGATGCTCTGTTATAGCACCCGCCCCTATTATCAAGACGTTTTTTATCTTATACCTATCTAGGGCTTCTTGTTTGTAGAACCTATCTACCCCTTCCCTTTCCCCAATTACATAAATTTTTTCGCCCTTTTCAAGAACATAAGAACCATGGGGAATAGAAATCCTGCCATTATTATTAACAATTCCTATTAGGGTGTGGTAGTTAGCTGAATAGGCATTAAGGTCAGATATCCTAGATCCAGCAAGGCTTGAGCCTTCTCCTATAACTATCTCCATCATTATAGCCTGGTCTCTAAAAAAGCCTTCAACATTGAGGGCGTGAGAATACTTTAGGGCCCTTTGTATATCCTTGGCTGCTATAGATTCAGGATTTACTATCATCGTTGCAGAAGTAATCTCTTCTATGATTTCCCTATGCTTAATATAATATGGATCCCTAAGTCTTATGATGATATTCTTAGCTCCCATCTTCTTCGCCATAGTTGAAGCTATTAGATTCACGTCATCAGATAAGCTTATAGCAATAAATAAATCGCAATTAGCTGCATTAGCGTCGATTAAAACTTCTGGGTCACGCCCATCTCCGACAATTCCCATAATATCGTTTGCAGCAATAAGTTTATCCAAAACATCCTTATCGTGATCTATAACTAGTATATCGTGGTCATCCTCCGCCAGATCACTTGTTAAATAGGAGCCAACCTTACCAGCTCCCAATATAATAATATTCATAACTCCTCCTAGATTACTTTAGTATAGCACTTATACTTTTAAAATCAACTATATTCAATAAATTTTGTCAAAATTATGATGTTCCCTTAAATTTTTATGTAAATAATATCCAAGGCTAAACTTATTTATCAAAATGCTTTCGGAAAAATGCTTATCAAATCCTTACTAATATTCTATAACAAATACAAACTAAAAGAAAGCATAAGTCTTTATATATAATTTAGTTTGCTAATTTGCTAATATACGAAATTAATTGTTGACAACTTTGTCAATTGGTTGTAGGATATACTTATCAGTTTATTACGATATTATAAAAAGGAGTTATTATTATGGAAAAGGTCAAGAAAGAAAGACTACCCAATTTATTTGAAGCAATCTTACCCATTTTGACAATGGTTTTTTTAATGATTTATGTTTTTGTCTTCGCCAAAGATGGCGATAAAACTATTTACGATGCAGCCCACCTTCCCCTCATATGCGGAATAATTGTAGCCTGTCTGGTTGGACTTCGCTGTGGCAAATCTTTCAGGCAAATGCTCGATGGTATGATTGATCGAATAAGAACAACCCTTGATGCTATCCTAATCCTTTTAACAGTAGGGCTTTTGGTTTCATCTTTTATGATTTCTGGAACAATCCCAGCCCTAATTTACTATGGTTTGGAATTGCTAAGCCCTAAATTATTTTTACCTGTAGGTTGTATTATAACTTCCTTAGTTAGTCTTTCCTGCGGGTCATCTTGGACTGCTACAGCAACAATCGGTATCGCCTTTATGACCATAGGTCAAGGTCTAGGCATTAGCCCTGCCATTACTGCAGGCATGGTTATTTCAGGGGCCTATATTGGAGATAAGTTCTCTCCCCTATCAGATACCACCAACCTTGCAGCAGGAGTTGCCAAGACTGGACTTTTCGATCACGTTACAGCCATGGTCTCTACAACAGGGCCCGTATTTATAATTTCCCTTATCCTCTACTCTATCCTAGGTCTTAGGGCAAATGTTGTAAATTATGATACAAACATAGCAGAAGGAATAAAGACAGCCCTTGCTAGTAACTTTAACCTAAATCCCCTAGTCCTCTTACCTGTGGTTTTGATAATCCTAGTATGTGTACTTAGGATAGAAGGCCTTGCTGGGGTTATGATTTCTGTTTTTGTCGGTATAGTATTTTCTTTGATTTTCCAAAAACAAAGAAGCCTAGCAGAAATATTTTCTATCCTCCACTACGGCCCAGATATAGCAACTGGCAACGACTTTGTAGATAAGGCCCTAGCCAAGGGAGGCATGAATAATCAGATGTGGACTATAAACTTGATTCTTCTTGCTGTTTCCTTTGGAGGAGCCTTGGAGCGAGCAGGTATTATAGAAAAGCTCTTCGCTCACCTAAAAGAAAGAATCCACTCTGTTGGCGGCCTAGTCTTTATTACCATGCTAACATCAATCTTCTGTGATGCTACCATGTGTGATCAATTCCTAGGTATAGGAGTTCCAGCTCCCTTGTATGAAGATAAGTATGACGAATTGGGTCTATCAAGAAATATGTTATCAAGAAGTCTAGAAGATGCAGGTACCTTGTGGGCTGTAATGTTCCCATGGACAGCATGTGGTGCCTATCAGATGAGAACCTTGGGAGTAAGTCCTCTAAACTTTTTCCCTTACGCCTTCGTAAATCTCTTAAATCCTATCTACGCCCTAGTAACTGCCTATCTAAAGAGAAATATTTTCTGGGCAGATGGTTCTTACACAAACCTCTTTGCTAAAACAAAGATGAAAAAAATGGCCAAGGCTCCAGAAGATAGGAGGGCTTATGCCATAAGTCGTTTGGAAGTATTAAGAAAAGAAGGCAAGGCGCCAATAATTAAATAGAAAAAAATGCTAGTAGGTCAAAAACTTACTAGCATTTTCATTTATAGATTTTCTTCTTCGATATAGTCAAGATAGTTATCTGAAAGTCTTGCCATTACTATAGCTGGAGCAACTATTGAATATATAGCAATAAGCATTACTATAAGGCTAATTAATAAAATTCCTCCAAGTCCAGAATCTTTGTTAAAAATCATAGCAAGAGTCATCAAAGCTCCTAAGAGAATAACTGGACCTATAATATATTTTAGATAAACTAAAATTGTCTTTACAAACAAGTCTTTACCAATCCTAAAGATATGCTTTATAGATTCGCCAAGTCCTTCTTTCTTTCCAGAACCTACTAGTTTATCTGCACAATAGAAATTCAAGTAGCTTATAAGTACAGAAAAAATCATCGAACATATAATTATAAGTCCCACTATAAGCATGCTTCCAATTATCTTTGAAACAGAATCTGCGAGTAAGGATGCAATAAATATGCCCCCACCCATAAGACTCATAAGACCTATGGCCAAGCTTAAAAGTAAAGATAGTAAGAAGTTTATTAGGATAATTCTACCATTAATCAGATTAATCTGGTTGAGATATTCTCCAACAGATCCCATCCTATTTCTGATAAGACCGCTTGCAATAGCAAATTGAAATAGAAACGTTATTATTGATGTAACAAGACCAGATATTAAGGTAATGATTATTGAATCTTTGCTTATATAGGTAAATAAAGCACTCGTAATTAAAGCTACTATTATTGATATAAACTGAATAATTACAATTGATGATAATTTATATTCTCTTTTCATAGAGCCTCCTTTTGAATAAATTATATCACTTATGGATAATTACTACAAGATGGTAATTAAGTAAAATATAAGCTATGATAAAAAAGTCTGCAATTACTATGATTCAAAGGAGGCTCAAATACTTACCTAGCTATATAAATTATTTAATAAAGAAAACTATATTAATTCTTATGCAATAAGCAAAAAATCATTAGTAAAAGCCTTCTATCTTGCGCTCTTAACTAGGGCAGAAATAAATTTAAAATGTGAATCCTTGGCATCTCTTGCAAGGTCAAACAAAATCATTTCTGTATTCACCCTAACAGCTCCCATCTTTTCAAGACTTCCCATAGCTGTTAACTTTAGTCCTTCAGAAAATGAAGAAATAGCATCTTCTACCAAAAATACATCAAGACCCATATCTAAGAAGCTTCTTGCTGTTTGATAGATACAAATATGGCCTTCTGCTCCAGTTACTAGGACTTTTTCTATGCCTTCTTTTTCTATAAATTCCCTAACTTCATCAATGGCAGCATCAAAAAGAGTCTTAGAAAAAATCTTTCCTTCTTCAATCTCTTCCAAAAGCCTATCATCACTTCTGCCAAGGCCCTTTGGATATTGTTCTGTTGCAAGATAAGCCATGTCGTATTCCTTGAAGGCCTTAACTAGGCTAAGAGTGTTAATAATAGTCTTTTCACCGTTTTCCATAGTAGTCATAAGCTTTGGTTGCTCGTCAACTACCAAGAGCAAGGTCTTTTTCTTGTTCTGATACAAGCCATCTTCCAACGAATTAACATAAAACTTTGAGTCTAATCTTCTTGACATAAATCCCCCTGTCTAAAATCATTTTCTTTCATAACTTTGTCAATACTAGATAAAATTGCCGCCTTATTCTTAGACCAAGCTGGAAAAACTATCTCATCCCTAAGTCCATCCCCAGTAAGCCTATTAATAACAAGGCTTTTCTTCATCCTTCTTAACATCTCTACCACTATACCCACATAAGTATCCTTAGTCATTGCATAGGATAGGCCTTCTTTATCATAGAAATCCAAAAGCCTGGTATTTTTTTCTACATAAAGATTGTGGATTTTCACTCCCCAAATTTTCTTAGAATTGATATAAGAAACATCATTCATATAATCTTCATTTGTCTCGTAAGGAAGGCCGACTATAATATGAACTAAGATATTTATTCCCATCTTTTCAAGTTTTGCTAAAGCCTTATCAAACTCTTCATGGCTATAACCCCTGTTAACAAAAGAAATCGTCTTCTCATTCACACTTTGCATACCAAGTTCGACAATTAGGAAGGTCTTTTTGGATAAGTCCTCCAAAAGCTTTAGAACAGAAGAATTTAGGCAATCCGCCCTAGTAGCTATGGCAAGACCCACCACATCATCCTCTTCTATGGCCTCCATAAAAATCTTTCTCATATAAGAAACTTCCCCATAAGTATTGGTAAAATTTTGAAAATAAGCTATATAGGCCTCATCTCTCCCAGCCTTGCTGAGTCTTTCTTTCTGATAAGAAATCTGCTCCCTAATACTCTTGCTAGACATAGTCCACTCACCTGAACCCCTAGCCGAGCAATAAATACAAGCATCATAGGACTTAGTCCCATCCCTATTAGGACAAGTAAAACCCCCATCTAGAGGAAGCTTCAATATCTTCTTATTAAATTTCCTTTTCAAAAATGAATCCAAATCATTAAAACGTTTCTTATTAATTTCCATAAGATTATTATACAACAAAAATATCCTCACGTTGCTAGGCTCCTCAGGATGACATGATAATGTCATTCCAACAGAGAAATCGTAGATTTCTATGAGGAATCTGATTAGTAAATCTAAGAGCCAAGTAACAATAAGACGTCAAAGAAAAAGATCCTCACGTCGCTACGCTCCTCAGGATGACAGGTGGGAGAGATCCTCACGTCGCTAGGCTCCTCAGGATGACATGATAATGTCATTCCGACAGAGAAATCGTAGATTTCGACGAGGAATCTGATTAGTAAATCTAAGAGCCAAGTAACGATAAGACGTCAAAGAAAAAGATTCTCACGTCAGAAGCAAAGCTTCTTCCTCAGGATGACAGGGGGGGGAAGAAATCCTCACGTCGCTAGGCTCCTCAGGATGACAAGGCGGTCGAATATCTCCTCGACGGTAGTTTTTCTGCTTGCTCTACTACAAAAGCCCAAGCTTTCGCTTAGGCTTTATAAATCTCTTATAGAATCTTTTTTAGGTATTGACCTGTATATGATTCTTTCACTTTTGCTATTTCTTCTGGGCTTCCGCTTGCTACTAGCCTTCCTCCTCCGTCTCCTCCTTCTGGACCTAGGTCTATTAGATAGTCGGAGACTTTAATTACATCTAGATTGTGTTCAATTACTACAACTGTGTTATCTTGATCTACTAGTCTGTTGAGGACTTCTATTAGCTTGTGGACATCTGCCATATGAAGGCCTGTTGTTGGCTCATCTAGGATGTAGAGGGTCTTTCCCGTCGATACTTTGGCAAGTTCTGTCGCAAGCTTTACCCTCTGGGCCTCTCCTCCAGAAAGTTCTGTGGAAGGCTGACCGATTTTTATATAGCCAAGTCCTACATCATAGAGGGTTTGAAGTTTTCTTACAATACTTGGGTGGTTTTGGAAAAATTCTATCCCCTCTTCCACAGTCATATCGAGGACTTCTGATATGTCCTTACCCTTGTATTTGACTTCGAGGGTTTCCCTGTTGTATCTTTTACCATGGCAGACTTCGCAAGGAACGTAAACATCTGGCAGAAACATCATGTCTACCTTGATTGTTCCATCTCCCTTACAAGCTTCACACCTTCCTCCTTTTACGTTAAAGGAAAATCTTCCCTTATCGTAGCCTTTCATCTTAGCCTCGTTGGTCATGGCAAAGACATCTCTAATTGCATCAAAGACCTTAGTGTAGGTAGCTGGATTTGAACGTGGAGTTCTTCCTATTGGTGATTGGTCGATTGCTATAACCTTATCGATTTTTTCAAGTCCTAGGATATCTTCGTGTTTTCCTGCTCTGACTTTGCTCTTGTTAATCTTTTTGGTTGCAGCCTTATAGAGGATTTCATTTACAAGTGAAGACTTTCCCGATCCAGAAACTCCTGTTACTGTTGTTAGGACTCCTAGAGGGATTTTTACGTCAATATTTTTTAGATTGTTGGCAGCTGCTCCCTTTATTTCTATATAAGAATCTCTCTTCCTGCGTTCTTTAGGTACTGGGATTTTCTTCCTGCCTGCAAGATAAGCTCCTGTTATGGAATTTTTAGCCTTCATTATGTCTTCTAGGCTACCCTTAGCTACAATCTCTCCACCATGGATGCCTGCGGCAGGACCAATATCAACGATATAATCAGCTTCCTTCATAGTGTCTTCGTCATGTTCAACTATGATTAGGGTGTTGCCAATATCAGTTAGATTTCTCAAAGCTTTGATAAGCTTGTCATTATCTCTTTGATGAAGTCCTATGGAAGGCTCATCTAGGACATAGCAAACTCCCACAAGACCCGAACCTATTTGGGTAGCAAGTCTTATTCTTTGGCTTTCTCCACCAGAAAGGGTGGCAGCCGCCCTGTTTAGGGTAAGATAAGTTAGACCTACGTCTTTTAAGAAGGAGAGTCTCGCCTTGATTTCTTTTATAATAAGCTCGGCAATTTTTTCCTTCATCGGGCTGAGTTTTAGATTTTCAAAAAATTCAACCGATTTTTCAACAGATAGCTTGCTTAGTTCTGATATATTTTTATCCCCTACTTTTATTGCAAGCACCTCTGGCTTTAGCCTATCTCCGTGACAAGTCTCACATTCTTCTTCTGACATATACTCTCTAAACTTCTTCTTTTGGACATCAGAATTAGTTCTTTGATAACGGTCGTAGAGGTTTTTAATTACTCCCTCAAAAGGTCCCGTATATCTCTTGCTTCCAGAATAATGACTGTCAAAAACAAAGGATAGGTCGTATTTTGTCCCGTGGAGGATATCCTCTATCATTTTCTTTGGAGCATCCTTTATCGGCTTATCGTGAGGGAATTTGTAATGGTCTGCTATGGCTCTTATAATTTCATAATAGTAAGAACCCTTAGTTGATGTAGCATAGCAATCCACAGCTCCCTCATTTATGGATAGCTTGTGATCTGGCAAGACTAGGTCTGGATCGATTTGCAAGTGAAAGCCCAAACCATTACAATCAGGACACATCCCTATTGGAGCATTGAAGGAGAACATATTGGGTGTAAGCTCAGGAAGGCTTATATGACCTTCTGGGCAAGCAAGTTTTGATGAAAGTAGGATATCTTCTCCGTCTATCACATCAATTATCACAAGTCCATCCGAAAGAGCCAAGGCAGTCTCTATAGAATCAGCTAGTCTTGCCTCAATTCCTTCTTTAATTACAATCCTATCAACTACTACCGATATGTCGTGCTTCTTGGTCTTGGAAAGCTCGATTTCATCTGAAAGCTCGTACTTTTCTCCATCTATAACAACTCTCACATAGCCGTCCTTTTGGATATTTTCGAGGGCCTTCTTGTGAGTTCCCTTTTTAGCCCTAATAACTGGCGCAAGAATTTGAATCCTAGTTCTATCAGCTAAAGATTTTACCCTATCAACCATCTGATCTATGGTCTGGGCCTCAATAGCCTTGCCACAGACTGGACAATAGGCATCTCCTACTCTGGCATAGAGAAGCCTATAATAATCATAGATTTCTGTAACTGTAGCTACAGTAGACCTTGGATTTCTATTAGTCGTCTTTTGGTCAATGGATATGGATGGGGAAAGACCTTCGATCGAATCCACATCAGGCTTATCCAAATTCCCCAAAAATTGCCTAGCATAGGAGGAAAGACTTTCTACATAACGTCTCTGTCCTTCTGCATATATAGTATCAAAGGCGAGGGTAGACTTGCCTGAGCCAGAAAGACCGGTAAAGACAATCATCTTATCCCTTGGCAAGTTTATATCTACATTTTTTAGATTGTTAGTCCTCGCTCCCTTTATTTTAATCTCTGTCAATTAATCACTCCTGTAAAATTATCTTTCATAGCCTTAATCTGATCACGAAGGGCTGCTGCACGCTCAAAGTCTAGCTCCTCAGCTGCCTTATACATCTCGCTTTCCATGTTGATTAAGATTGTTTCTATATCGTCCTTGCTAAACTCTTCAATTTCCTCTTCTTCCTTCTTCTTGGTGATTTGGATGATTTCAGCAATATTTTTCTTAATTGTAGTTGGAACTATGCCATGGGCCTTGTTAAAGTCCTCTTGAATCTTCCTACGGCGTTCAGTTTCGTCTATAGCCTTTTTCATTGACTTGGTAATAGTGTCAGCATACATGATTACCCTGCCCTCAGAGTTTCTCGCAGCCCTACCTATGGTTTGGATAAGAGAAGTTTCTGAACGAAGGAAACCCTCCTTGTCCGCATCAAGAATTGCTATAAGAGATACTTCTGGTATATCTAATCCCTCACGAAGGAGGTTAATTCCAACTAATACGTCAAACTCTCCTAGGCGAAGCTCTCTAATAATCTCACTTCTTTCGATAGTCTTAATATCAGAATGAAGATACCTAACCTTGATGCCATTTTCTGTAAGATAGGTCGTAAGGTCTTCTGCCATCTTCTTGGTAAGGGTAGTAACAAGGACTCTTTCCTTTTTCTCTATGGTCTTATGAACTTCTTCTATAAGATCATCAATCTGATTTTTGGTTGGCCTTACCTCGATTAATGGATCTAGTAGGCCGGTAGGTCTTATAATCTGATCGACCATCTGACCATGGGTCTTTTCCAACTCATAAGGGCCAGGTGTTGCCGAAACATAGATTGCTTGCTTGATTAAATCTTCAAACTCAAAAAACTTTAGGGGTCTGTTGTCTAGGGCTGAAGGAAGCCTAAAGCCATAGTCGACCAAGTTTTGCTTACGGGACCTATCCCCCTCATACATTCCCCCTACTTGAGGAATAGAAACGTGGGATTCGTCAACCATAAGGATAAAGTCTTCTGGGAAATAATCTATAAGAGTATAAGGCCTAGACCCTGCTGGTCTTTGGCTTAAATGTCTTGAATAATTCTCAATTCCTGAACAAAAACCAATCTCCCTAAGCATCTCTATATCATACTTGGTCCTTTGCTCAAGCCTTTGGGCTTCAAGAAGCTTATTTTCCCTATTAAGTTCAAAAAGTCTTTCTTCTAACTCTTCTTCTATAGAAACAATCGCCTTTTCGGTCTTTTCACTTGAAGTCGCATAGTGGCTGGCAGGATAAATATAGGCGTGGCTAATTTTTGCAGTAACCTTACCTGTAAGAGCGTCAAACTCGCTTATCTCGTCAATCTCATCTCCAAAAAACTCTATCCTAATAGCCTTTTGATCAAAACCAGCTGGGAAAATGTCGAGTATATCCCCCCTACGCCTAAAAGTTCCACGAGAAAAATCCACATCATTTCTAACATATTGGACATCAATTAGCTTCCTCATAACATCCTCTGGGCTAATCTCCTGACTAGGCCTTAGAGAAACTACAAGCTTTTGGTACTCTATAGGATCTCCCAAACCGTAAATACAAGACACACTAGCAACTATTATAACATCTCGTCTTTCAAAAAGAGCCATAGTCGCAGAATGCCTCATCTTGTCAATCTCATCATTTATAGATGAATCCTTGGCTATGTAGGTATCAGTAGCTGCAACATAGGCTTCTGGTTGGTAGTAATCGTAATAAGAAACAAAATACTCTACGGCATTGTCTGGAAAAAACTCCTTAAACTCCGTAAAAAGCTGGTAGGCTAGGGTCTTGTTGTGGGCAAGGACCAAAGTAGGTCTTTGGACATTTTGGATGATGTTAGCCATGGTAAAAGTCTTACCCGAACCTGTAACCCCTCTTAGGATTTGGTGATGCTTGCCATCCTCTATGCCCTTTGTTAATTTATCTATAGCTATAGGCTGATCGCCTCTAGGCTTATAATTTGATTGTAAATTAAATTTCATATAAGATTCCTTTTTATATAAATCCGTCTTTCTTGCTATATAAATATACTGAAAATCTTTTACATTTCAATCCATCTAGCCTTTTGACAACTTTCATAAAAAATTCAATAAGCCTATTGACATCGCTTTTATATATGATATAATACTCATATGAACAGCTATTCATATGAAAGGAGGCTCATGGGAAATTCACTAAAAAACATAGACGACACCACCCTAATCGACTTAGCAGACTTATTCAAAGTCTTCTCAGATTCGACAAGGATGAAGATAATGTACAGGCTCTTTGATGGACCAATGAGCGTAGGAGACATAGCAGAAGCTATCGACATGAGCCAATCAGCTATTTCCCACCAACTAAAATATCTCAAAGAGACCAATCTAGTAAAAGGCGAAAGAGATGGCAAGTCCATCATCTACGAATTAGCAGACAATCACGTAAAAATAATTATAAAAACAGGTTTAGAACATATAGAGGAGTAAATTATGAAAATGAAATTAAAAATCCAAGGATTAGACTGTGCCAACTGCGGCAACAAAATAGAAAACGAAATCAAAAAAATCGAAGGCGTTATAGATGCAAGCCTATCATTCCTAACTGAAAAAGCAAAAATAGAAATAGCAGATGACAATATGGCAAATGAAATTTTGGCAAAAGTTAATGAAATAGCAGATAGGATCGAGCCAGGTTGCAAACTCCTTTTGAGGTAGGGAAAAATGTTTAACAATATTACAGATAAGCATAGGGACACCTTCCTAAAACTTATAGCCCTTGCCCTATTGACAGTCTTTCTTCAAGCTATGAGCAAGTTTTACTTTTTGGGACGTTTTAGGATGTGGGCTTTTCTTATCCTCTACCTCCTAGCTTCTAAGGAAGTAATATATAAGGCCTTTCAAGGTATAAAAAAGGGCTCAGCCCTAGATGAGAACTTCCTCATGGCCCTTGCTACTATTACAGCCTTTATTATAGGTGAATACATAGAGGCAGTCGCAGTTATTCTCTTTTACTCATTTGGTGAACTTTTCGAAGAAATAGCAACCCAAAGATCAAGAGATAACATCAAGAATCTTCTTGACCTAGTGCCAGAGATAGCTAACAAAGTTCTTCCTGATGGCTCAACAGAAGAAGTCGACCTAGATGATATAGAAATAGGAGATATAATCCTCGTTCGTGATGGTGAAAAAATCGGCGTAGATGGCAAGGTCATAGAAGGATCTGCTATCCTCGATACATCATCAGTTACAGGTGAATCAATGCCAGTAGCCGTAGAAGTAGGCGATGAAGCCATATCCTCTTCACTAGTAGTAGAAGGCATAATCAAAATTCGTGCCGAAAAAGAATTTGATGACTCAGTAGCAGCCAAGATTATGGAGTTAATCGAAGACTCAGCCTCAAGCAAATCTAACAGTGAGAAATTCATCTCCCGCTTTGCAAGAGTTTACACACCGATAGTAGTGGGTCTCGCTCTAGCTGTTGCTATAATTCCTCCCCTATTTTTGGGTGGAAGCTGGCAAGACTATCTTCTTCGTGCAGCAACCTTCCTAGTCCTATCCTGCCCATGTGCCCTAGTATTATCAGTTCCCCTATCCTTTATGTCGGGACTTGGACTAGCAAGCAAAAATGGCATCCTAGTTAAGGGCAGCCAATACTTCGAAAGTCTCGGCAAGGCAGATGTCCTCCTAACAGATAAGACAGGAACCCTTACCACAGGCAAATTTAAAATAAAAGAAATCAAAATCGAAAAAGGCCTAAAAGAAGAAGAAATCCTCGACTATCTCTACAACATTGAAAACATGTCCACTCACCCTATAGCAAAAGCCATTGTAGATGAACTAGACAGAAAAGAAAAAGACCTCTTCCTAGAAATCAAGAATGAAAAAGGTCTGGGTCTTGTGGCAAAAAGCAAAGATGGAAAAACAATCAAGGTAGGATCTAATAAGTACCTTGGTCTTTCAGACAAAAACGAAAGAGCCATCTACCTTGCCGTAGACGAAAAACTTCAAGCAAGCATCTATATAGAAGATGACATCAAGGATAGAAGTGAGGAAACAATAAAGGCTCTAAAAGAAGACTTCAAGGAAATCGCCATAGTATCAGGCGATAGCCGCCAAGCTGTAGCAGAGACATCAAAAAAACTCAATCTTACAAACTACTATGCAGAAATAATGCCAGATGAAAAACTTAGGATAATGAAATCCTACCAAGACCAAGGAGAAACAACTGTCTTTGTAGGAGATGGAATAAATGATGCACCCGTCCTAAAAAATGCCAACGTAGGCATATCCATGGGAGAAACTGCATCAGATCTCGCCATAGAATCCTCCGATATCCTAATAGCAAATGGGGAATTTTCGCAAATGGCAAAACTAATGAAAATCGCAAAACTAACCAACTCAACAGTAAAACAAAACGTAATCTTCATAATGCTAATAAAAATCATAATCCTAATCCTAGGCCTCCTAGGCTTAGCAAATATGTGGCTAGCAGTATTTGGAGATGTAGGAGTCTCAATAATATCAATTCTTTGGGCAATGAGAATCCTAAAAAAGAAAATATAGAAAAAGACAAAACCGACGCAAAAATTTGCGTCGGTTTTACGTCGTTTGCGTCGGCCCTTATAAGAAATTATAAAGTACCTCCCTCTAATATCCCATTAAGGATTACTGCTTGATTAGGCTTCAAACTACAATCTAAGGAAAGGACAAAGATTTTTTATAAGAGCTTATACTTTGTTCCCCTACCTCTTCCTATCCTTTCAACATAGGACTTTTCTATCAGATTCTTTAGGATTATTAAGACCTTATCCTTACCAAATCCAGTCTTTCCTGTAAGATCAGTCGAGAAAAGAAGCATATTTTCTCCAAAAGCATCTAATATTTTTTTCTCTTCTCTACTAAGATTAAGTTTCATATCAGCCGTCGGGAGAACAGTAATAATACTATTAGAACTAACCTTAAAAACAGGTTGATGACTAAATTCAAGGTAAGAATCTTTTATTCTTCTTATGCCAGTACCAAACTTCTCAATTATTCCCAACCTAAAAAATACATTTGCAATTATAGGATTTCTAAGGCAAGAAATATAGCCATTCAAATACTCTTGCTCATCCAAACTTGAAAGGAGCCATCCTGGCGAATAAATTTCTATCCTATCATCAAACATCAAAACCCTAATATTGCTATCCACATCCCACATCCTATGAACTAAGGCATTTGCTATTGTCTCTCTGAAGGCTTCCAATGGGACTAGATACCTTACTCTTCTTTTCATACCACGAATTTCTTCAATCCTATAATAATCTTTAAACATACTTTCACAGCTATCGAGCTGTTTTAATATAGATTCATTGGAAAAAGTCTTTCTCTTGACAATATTATTAATAGAGGAAGTAAACTTGACAATATCTATACCGGAAAATTTATTCTTATCAGCTATAAGGCTGCGGCTATATTGTATTTCCCATCATTTCTTAATAAGCCCAGGGTTTTAAGCAGGTCCTTGGAGGGAATCTCTATATCGAGCCTATCCTTCAAAGCTTCAAACAAATATTCAAAACTTAAATTACTTTCATTAGTTATTAACTCATCAAAATACAGATTTTCCCCAAGCAAAACCAAGTTTCTAAGCTCCACTTGATCAACTTCAACACTTGAAGTACCACTTCTCCTATAGGCCTTGCCCTTGTACAAATATGGCTTATAATGGCCTTCTTTTACCGTCAAAGTAAGAAGCTTATTTTTCCTATTTATACTAAAACTATAATCGGGTTTAGGTTTAATTGAATCATTTATCTTATTTTCAATATCAAGACAAGCCCTTTCAGGATCATCAAGACCAACTATATGCCCATCATCTCTAATACCAAAAACTATTTGACCAGTATTAAAATTAGAAAATGCAGATACTGTTTTCAAAAATGAATTGCTAATCTTTTCCTTATATTCTAAAGTATTACTCTCCAAAAAAATCACCACCTCTAAAATATTATACCTCAAAACCGACGCAAAAATTTGCGTCGGTTTTACGTCGTTTGCGTCGGCCCTTATAAGAAATTATAAAGTCCCTCCCTCTAATATTCCATTAAGGATGCATGGCAATCGCCACTCTATTGTCTCACTATGGTATTTCCCTGTCATTTCTAATGGTCTGCCACAAGTAACGAAGCAAATTAATGGCAGAGCTTAATCGAGTCCTTGCGAGATGGAAATCTCAAGCTCTAATCTGCAAACTAACGTCGATGGAGCCTTAAATCAAGGCCATTCTTCCTAATAAATAATTTCCTACATCCAAAAAGGGGCTGTTGCAGAATTATGAATAATCATCGTCCCATCATTAGAAAGTTCTCTTAGGAATTTTTGCCTCTCCTTGCCGGTGGGCATATTAGTGCCTTCCGGATGATGGAGGCATTTAGCCCGTCGGCAAGGTGAGACTTTCCTTGGAGGTTCTTCTAATGATATTGGGACGATTTATTCATTCTGCAACAGCCCCTTTGTCTTAATAATAACAAAATCATTATAGCACTAGCCAATAATGGCAACAACTTTTTATGTATTTTTATCGATATATATATATATGCAATTTAAAGAAACTTTATCCTTTATTGTTTTATAAATCTTTAGCTATATTTACGAATATTTATTCTAAATATAAGTTAATGCAAATCCACAGGGGCAAAACCTAAATTCAAAGGCCAGAAAATTTGTAGCTAGTAAATCCTATGTCAAATAAATCTATATTTTTCTAAACAATAATTTTTTATTTTCTTAAGATCCTCCTAAATCCTTTTTCCTGCAATAATAAAAATTTTTTGTTAAAATAATGTAATTTACTAGTGTACATTCAGATTTTGATGGTATAATAAATACTACACCATTTTGGATAAATATAAAGGAGAGTAATTTGAACAAAAGAAAACAAGACATTCTTGTCAGTGGATTAGCGCTTTTCGCTATTTTTTTTGGTGCTGGAAATTTGATTTTCCCTCCCTATTTAGGAGTAATCACCGGTAGCGGTTGGCTTTCTACTATGATAGGCTTTCTATTGGCGGACCCTGTCATTCCAATTTTAACAGTATTTATAACAGCTTTGGCTGGTGGTCGTGCGGTCGATATAGGCAAACGTGTAGGCCCAAGATTTTCTAAAATTCTAACCCTTGCTGCAATAATTTGTATTGGCCCTGCCTTTGCGATTCCAAGAACAGCAGCGACAACTTATGAAGTCGGCTTCAAGCCATTTCTACCAAATGTTTCAATCTGGCTTGTAACTTTCGTATTTTTTGCAATAACCTTCGCACTTTCATATAGGGAAAGTAACGTAGTTACAATTATAGGCAAGTACATAACTCCCGCCCTCTTATTTTTCCTCTTTGTACTAATAGTAAAGGCGATTATTACTCCTATTGGCACGCCTGTCCAAACAGAAATCAAAAAAGGATTTTTCGTAAAAGGATTCTACGAAGGCTATCAAACCCTCGATGCCTTTGCCTCACCCCTTTTTGCAGGAATAGTAGTAGCTGATTTATTGAGAAAGGGTTATGGCAAAGTTAGCAAAGAAGAAAGAAGAAGCTTCATAATCTCAGTAGGCATTGTTGCTTCTATAGCCCTTGCTATAGTTTATGGCGGATTAACATATCTTGGAGCTAGTGCAAGCTCAATCTTTGGTATGAATGATTCTCGTGTAGAAATTCTAATCAAACTTGTCGACCTTCTTTTAGGTAACTTTGGAAAGATAGCCCTAAGCTTTGCAGTAAGCCTAGCCTGTCTTACAACAGCAGTTGGCCTAACCTCATCAGCAGGTAATTTCATCGAAGAATTAAGTAATGGCAAAATCAAATACGATTACACTGTTATTTTCGTTACAATATCAAGCTTCCTCCTATCATCCCTAGGAGTAGATGCCATCATAAACCTTGCAGTTCCTGTATTATACATAGGCTATCCCCTAATCATAGCCCTAGTATTTTATATGTCCTTCGAAAAGAGAGTGCCTTACAATATGGCCTACATCCTAATGGCAGCTGGGGTAATAATCACAGCAATAATCGAAACCTTCGGCAAAAGTTTTGGCCTAGGAGGTCTAGTAGCTGCAATCAAAAACCTACCCCTCGCTCAATTCGGCTTCACATGGTTCTTGCCATCCCTAGTCTGTTTCATCCTTGGCCTAATCTTAGGCAAGCTAGGCTTCGGCAAAAAGAGAGATGAAACTCACGACAGTACCTTATTCTAAAAAACTAGGAGAATTTCCAAAAGGAAAACTCCTAGTTTTTTCTTTATTATTTCTTTCTTGCCAAGTAAATAGCTCCTGCTGTCATCATAGCTAGTCCTATTATAGTAAAGGCTGGGTTTGTGCCAAGTCCTCCTGTATACGGATAGCTAAAAGCTTGGTTTTCATTTTCTGTCCCATCTATGGGCTTTTCGTCTTTGTTTAGCTTGGTATTTGTTATCTCGTAGGAAAATTTATCATTCAAAGACTCCTTAACATTTGAATTATCAGTATAGGCTTCCTTGTAGGATATTTTGGAATCTAGCTTAGGAAATTGTCGGTAGTAGTCTTTTTCTACTTTAAGGTCATGTTTTATTTCTAGCCCCTTATCTTTCTTCTCAACCTTAAAAATCCATGAATATTGTCTATTGGCACCAAGGTAACCTGTGGGGATTTGATTTTCAATAAGTTCATAGATACCTTCTCCCAAATCGCTAAAGCTTACACTACCATAAGCTTGGGAAGAAGCTGTTTGGTAGTATTTGCCCCTCGTAGCTGCTCCTAAGTCTTTTTGTATAAGTTTATCCCTTATATCTTTTTTATCTTTCTCACTGGCATCTTTTCCATTAAGCCTAATTAATTTTCCAGCTTCATCAAAATCATAAACTTTATAAGCTTCGCTTAATTTTCGAACCGAACCCGACTTATAAAATTCGATTACTTCTCCATCATGAGAGTATTTCTTCAATTCCCCCTTAGCCTTCCCGTCAAGGTCATCTTCGTAATATTCATAGGCTTTGGCATTGACTTTCATTGAATCTCTAACTTTTTTTAAAACAAAGCCGGCATCCTTTAGGGGAATTTGCTCTCCTCCTTCATCCTTTTGGTCTGATAGCTTTCTGAATTTGAAGTCGATATTTTCCTTCTCGTTGGCAATACTTACTAAGTTTCCTTGCCTATCTACATTAAAGAAGCTATCCGATGCATCCATTTCTATGTATTTGCCATGATTATCTTTCTTGTAGCCTTTGACAAGTTCTTTCCAAAAACCGTCTTGGTCTAAGCTAAAGCTTATAGTAAGAAAAAAATCCCTTAGCTTGTAGCCAGCAGCTGACCTTACTTCTTCAAGGATATAAGTCCCTTCTTCTATGCCCGTAAATTCGACACCCTGATTTTCGCTCGATTTGGCTAAGGCATAATTTTTATCCTTGTCATCAGTAGACTCTCTTCCACCTTCATCTATCGTTTTTACTGATTCATAGAACGGTTTGTTATTAGCATCAACTTTAACTTTGTTAACTTTTTTCCCGTCTTTTTCGACTTCTTCACTTTGAATCTTTCTTAAAGTAAACTCGGCATCTTTAATATTTTTGTGGCTTTTACCGTCTATTTTGAAAAACTTTAGCCTAGTCCTCTTCCTATAATTTCTTACCCTAAGCTCATCAATCTTCTTGTAGGGGAGATCTGGCGCAGCTGGTTTAGAACGTCCATCATCAGGAACAATTTCGATATATTTGCAAAATTTTTTATCCTTATCTTTCCTAGCCCTTCCTATACCCTTTATGGTTTTTCCAATTAGTTTTTTCCTATCCGCCTCTGGATAATCTACATTCCAAGCATCGCTTTCTTTAAATTCATGGTCAAAATCAAATTCAATCTCCAAATAATTATCATCTGATGGTTTTTTACCCTCGCCATTCTCATCTTTTCTGGCTTGAACTTTGAAGTAGCCTTTCAAAGCCTTGCCGTCCTCATCTAACGGTTTTATATAGCTTTCATCTGGAGTCTTTTCTTCCCATAGTTCATAGATTCCAGGGCTTAGTCCTCTAAAGTAGTTATCCCCTAGCTTGGCACTTGCTTGTGAGCTAGCGTCAAATTTCTCCTTGTAGTATTTGGGATAGTATTGTTCACCAGTTGGCTTTCCTTGTTCATCTAGCATAGGAAGAGGTTCTCCATTTATAATCTTTCTAGCATGAAATCTCGAACCATTTAATGGCAAGCCCTTTTCATTAACCTTGCTAATCCTTAGGGGAATCTTAAAGCCTAACTTATTATTAAAAATACCAAGTACATTTCCATTTACTATATCCACTGTTAGGCTTTTAGTTTTTCTATCTACTTTTTTGATATCAAAGGGAATAATTCTTACTTGATCTGTTCCCCATTCTTTTGCGAGCTTCTCATAAACTTTGTATTTGAGCCTATATTCAAGATTCGACTTGAGCTTATCAAATGTAACAGGACCCCTATATTTGGCAGAAAAAGAAGGATCTACATCAATCCATTTGCCATCAGTCCCTTTAATTTGAAGACTTATACTTCCCGTATCGCCCACACTTGGAGGCGGTGTAGAATCTTCATTACCATCCTTAAAATTTTTATATACGAAGTTTGCAACAAGAGTGTAGTCATCATCTATTGGAATTTGCGTATTCCTAAACTTCTTAGTATGTATCCTATCTGTGATTCTATAAACATTCCTAGAAGTTTTAAATACTATGTCATCATTAACCCTTACTTTCCAGCCTTCTTCCCTCCTAGGGTTTTTCAATCTTACGATAAAGCTTATATTTAATTTATCTCCCTCTTTTAGATTAATATTAGAAAGTTTTAGAGTGGCAGCCTTTATAAGGGGATTTATTTCTATAGAAGGGGTCAAAATTTCATCCCCTATCTCTGCCCTAAGCTTAACGAATTCAAGATATCTAGTTAATGGAAAAGTAAATTCTCCATCTTCGACTAAGTAATCTTGCCTACTCCCATAAGATGAATCTGTTTTTAGCTTAGGACTAATAGAAATATTTATCCTCCTATCGCCAGTTCTAATATCTACATCTTCTGCCTTTATCTGTATGTCTACATCAGGCTCGAAAGAATAATTCCAAGTAAAGTTCCTATATATTTCATCAATCTCCCAAGCTAGCTTACTTGACATAGAATTTATCACAAAAAAATTAAAGCCCTTAATATAGGGAAATTTTTTTAAGGCATACTTGCTAACATCTGAATCTTCTTCTTTTACGAAACGTGGGCTTTTTACTTCTCTGGAGTTTATCGCGTATTTTTCTATGCTCGTATCTTTTTTGTTTACCTTGCTTCTTACTGATAGTTTTAGGATGTAGGAAGCTGGTAGGTCTAGGTCTAGTTTTTCTTGGTAAGGGATTTTTGTTGAGTATTCTTTTTGGAGGGCAAAGCCTTTGTCGCTTGCCTTGTAGTAGTCGAGATAGATTTCTGTGTTTTCTTCTTTTATGTTTGTTAGGGAGAGTTTGTATTCGATTTTGTTTTTTTCTTGGGCTTTGGATTCTTCGTCTGCCTTGTCTTTGGAGATTAGGTAGTCGGTGTAGTTTATTTCGTCTGCCTTTTCTTCGCTTTCTTCTTTTTTGTAGTTTATGGTTCTAAGTTCGTCTTCGCCTTCTTTGATGTGGGTTAGTCTTAGTTCTTTTTCTTCTGGGTCATCTTCTTTTTGGTATTCGATGAATTTGTAGGATATTCTTTGAAGGTCTATGTTTGTTTGACCTTGGTCTAGGGATAGGTCAAAGGAGTATAGTTTTTTGTTGTCTATTGTTTTTTTGTCGATTGTTCCTTCTAGGGTGTAGGTTATTTCTTTTTCTATGCTTGGTGTTGTTATTGTTTTGCTATGTAGGCTCTTGTCATCGTCCGCCTTGTTTTCTTGTATTTTTGTTTCTTTGCCGTCTAGGAGGATTTTTGTTATTTTGATGTCCTTTAGGGCTTGGGTCTTGTATGTTATAAGGCTTAGATTTAGTGGGGAGTCTGATTTTGTTGATGCTTGTTTTTTTGTTACTTTTATTTCATAGATTATGGCATCTTCTTTGTTATTTAGTTTGGCTTTTTGGCTTATGGTGTAGTTGTTTTTGTTTTCTTCTAGCCTTTGAGGGTTTTGGTCCATGGATGTTTGTGTTTCTGTTTGCTCTTTTCTTTCTTCATTGTTAGGATCTTCCTCAGTGCTTTCTTGGTCATCGTCTATATAGCTTTGTTGGTTTTTTTCTCCTGAGTCTGCTATTCTTATTGATGTTGGCATTTGTTTTGGCTTTTTTGCCATGGATATGGCATAGACATTGGTTGGTATGCACATAGTGATGGCTAGGGTCAAGGAAAATAGCTTGACCATAAACTCTCTAATTCTTCTCTTCATACTTCTTCCCTCCGATTATAAGTGCTTATAAAAGTGCAAGGATGAGATCTATTTTATAAAAATCATGCAAGAAAAGCATAAAAAGTCCATGATATCGTTTGCTACAAAGAGTGACATCATGCCATTAACCTTCCAAAAATAATCACACCAAAGTTTTGCATAAACTTCTCAGCCTTGTAAGTTTAAAATCTACATTCAATCTACTATATTATATCATATTTATTCACCTCTTATAGGTGAACCGCTCACAAATTAAAGCTAAAAACTTAAAGGCCAGTTCGAAGCCGGTATTTGCAAATAGCCTAATCTTTACTGCAACATCAGCTTTCCAGATATCACTAAATCCATCTAATTATAGGACGTTTTCAAATTTTTAGTCCCGTCCCAGTCCCAGTACCAGGGAATATGTCTACTTTTAGGATAAAAACAATATGTTAATTTTTTAAAGAATCTTATCTTCCTTATGGAATCCTTAAATTTGTATTTTATACTAAGTTTATAAAATGAAGAGGAGGTTCATTTATGGATAAATTGATATTAGAAACAAAAAATCTTACTAAAAGCTTTGGTAAGCAAAAAGCAGTAGATAGTATTTCTTTAAAAATAAAAGAGAATTCTATCTATGGCTTGCTAGGACCTAATGGGGCTGGTAAATCGACTACATTGAAGATGATTACTGGAATGATTCATAAAACATCTGGTCAAATCTTTTTTGAAGGTCATGAGTGGAGTCGTGAGGATTTATCGGATATTGGTGCCTTGATAGAGATGCCTGCCTTGTATGAGAACTTATCAGCTAGGGAAAATTTAAAGGTAAGGACACTCCTACTAGGGTTACCAGATTCTAGGATTGATGAAGTTTTTAAAATAGTTAGTTTAAAAGATACTGGCAAAAAGAAAAGTGGTCAATTTTCTTTAGGAATGAAACAAAGGCTAGGTATAGCCATTGCCTTATTAAATAATCCTAAGCTTTTGATTTTAGATGAACCAACAAACGGACTTGATCCTCTAGGAATTCAGGAATTGCGTGATTTAATAAGATCTTTCCCAGAAAAAGGAATAACCGTTATTTTGTCTAGTCATATTTTAGCAGAAGTTGAACAAACTGCTGATCATATTGGGATTATTAATAATGGAAAATTGCAATATCAAAACATTATTAATCATGATGACAACTTAGAAGAACTTTTTATGAATGTTATAAAAAATGGAATGGGGATGTAAAAAATGATAAATTATATTCTTGCAGAAAATTTAAAACATAAGCATAGTTTCTTGAAGAAATTATTAGTAATTATGCCAATAACTTTAATCTTATTGTCATTATTTCTTATGCCAAGTTATTTCACTACTAATTCCTATAACTGGTGGTACGTCATAATAATGCCTGCAACTTTTGCCTTAATCCCAGCAATGATGGATAGAAAAGAAAGTAGGAAATTAAACTACAGAGCAGTTTTCCCTCTAAATATTAAGCTTGAAAAGTTATGGGTTTCAAAAATAATTACAGCATTTATTTATATGAGTATTGCTGCTATAATTCATATGCTAGGAGTGTATATTTTTCAATTTTTTCTTGGAGGACAATTAACACCAAACTATGGATTTTCAACATTACTATTTGCAAGTTTCTTACTAATAATAACTAATATTTGGCAAATCCCTCTATGCTTTTTCTTAGCAAAAAAATTTGGCTTTATCGCAAGTATTGCAGTAAATGCAGTATTAGGTTTAGGAGCAGGAATATTGTTGTCTGACGGTGCTTTTTGGATTTATTGCCCATATTCTTGGGGAATTAGGTTAATGATTCCTGTTATGGGTATTTTACCAAGTGGTGTTTTGACGGAAGCATCAAATCCAATAATATCAAGCACATCATTATATATTCCTTGTATATTATCTGTATGTCTATTTACATTACTTACAATAATAAGCGCAAATTGGTTTTCAAAACAAGAGGTAAAGTAATGATAAATATAATAAAATCAGAAATATACAAAATTAAAGGCACCTGGCTTCCTTGTATTCACATATTCTTACCTATAGCCTATTCTTTACTATTTTATGTGGCATTAAAAACCACAGGATTAAAAAATTTTGAAGAAAGCGATATAATACAAACTTATTTTGTACTTTTAGGAGCGGTAATGCCAATAATATTAAGTTTTATAACTTCAAAAGTAGTTGATATGGAAATGAGTGCTGGAAAATTTCAAGTGCTTTTATCTACTACAAAATCTAGAAGCAAAGCCTATATAGGAAAACTCCTTGTATTAGAATTGGGATTTGTTATTTCTCTTGCTTTAGCTATTATAATTTTTGCAGTACTAACTGGTTATCAAAATACCTTAGATTGGCTTATTGAATTTTCCCTAATTGTTATTAGCAGCCTTTCTCTATACATGATACATCTTTGGGTATCAATCGTATTAAGTAGTGGTGCATCTATTGGATTAGGTTTTCTAGAAACAATGATTGCTTTACTTTCAATGACTGTCATTGGCGATAGTATTTGGTATTTTATTCCTTGTACCTGGTCATCTAGGCTTCCAGCTATGTATATTATTATGCGCAAAGTTTCGGATCCTTCCTATTTTTATAAGGAGTTTAGAATTTGGAGCTTTGTAGCCTTGTTTGTTATCTTAATCTTATTTATTTCCTCAATTATTTGGTTTAATAAGTGGGATGGGAAATCTGTTAGTGAATAAAAGTTTTTAATTTAAAATTAGGAGGTGATAAAATGTCTTTAATTCTTGCAGTTGATGACGAACTAGATATGCTTGATCTAATAAAAAACATTTTGAAAAAGAACAACCATCAAGTCGATGTATATCAAAATCCTTTAGAGATTGATAATAGTAAGCTTAGTAAATATGATTTGATTCTACTTGATGTTATGATGCCAGGTATTGATGGAATTAGTTTCTGTAAAGATATTCGAGCTAAAGTAGACTGCCCTATTCTTTTTTTAACGGCAAAAACTATGGAAGAAGATATAGTTGAAGGCTTATTAATTGGAGGAGATGATTACATCACAAAACCATTCGGTGCAGCAGAACTCCTAGCTCGTATAGAAGCACATTTAAGACGAGAAAAAAGAGAACGACACACTAGTCTAAATCTCGGCGAGATTCGTTTTGATTTATCTTCCAATGAAGTCTTTGTAGGAGATGAAAAAGTTCATTTAACAAAATCTGAGTATCAAATTTCAGAATTACTAGCAAAAAGAAAAGGACAAGTATTTTCAAGAGAGCAAATATATGAGCTTGTCTTTGGATTTGATGGTATAGGAGATGCATCTGCAATATCAGAACATATAAAAAATATTAGGTCAAAATTTCAAAAATATGAGGAAAATCCAATCGAAACAGTATGGGGGATCGGATATAAATGGAATTAAAAACAAAAGGTCAATCTCTTAAACATATACTTTTTAAATACTTGTTAAGTATTGGGCTAGGGCTAGTACTCTCCGTCGGACTAATCCTAGTTTTTATATCTGCTTCTTATAAGTTTGAGTGGATATTTCCAGCAAATTATACTGAGAATTTAATTCTTGAAAAAAGGACAGATATTGCCACTTCAAAAAATTTCGAAAAATCATTACTTCCAGATAATACATCTTATCTATTTCTATCAAAAGACGAAAAAGTTATAGAAACAAATATGAATAAGAATATCCAAGATATAGCCTTTAACTATCATAAGGGATCTGTTAATTCTAATTCAAACTTATCCTTTATGGAAATACAAAGATCTGATGGATATGTACTTGTAGCTTATGACCTAAAGCCTTTTTATAAAAGTCCTTGGATGCAAAAAAATCTACCACAAGTAAATAATTTATTTCTAAGCTTACTTATAATATTTTGTCTTATAAGTATTATTACTATCACATTAATTTGGGCAAAGAAATTAGCAAAAGAATTAAATCCTTTGCTAGAAGCTTCGGAAGAAATCGGAAAACAAAACTTAGACTTCCAAGTTAAAAAGTCAAATGTTCAGGAATTTAATGCCATATTAGATAGTTTAGAAAAAATGAAAGTAGGATTAAGTGAATCTTTAAGGACAAACTGGAGAGAGGAAGAGAAAAAAAGAAATCAGATTTCAGCATTAAGCCATGATATAAAGACTCCTCTTTCAATTATAAATGGAAATTCAGAGTTATTGGGAGAAACAAACCTAACAGAAGAACAGCAAACATATCTAAATTATATTAGAAAAAACACAAGCCGTATTGATAAATATATCCAAACTTTAATGCTTGTTAATAAATCTAACCAAGCAAATGAATTAAACTTTACTCAAATTAGAGCAAAAGAATTTGTAGAAAACATTGAAAAACTAGCTACAGAATTCACATCAACTTATAAGTTAAATTTTTTAGAAGATATTAGCTATAAGAATGATTTTTTAATAGTAGATTTAAAAAATTTTGAACGAGCCTTTCTAAATATTCTTAGTAATGCAGAAGAAAACAGTCCTAAAAACTCAACCATTAAGCTACTTATAAGTTCCAAGAATGATAATCTTCAAATATCAATACTTGATCAAGGACATGGTTTTACAGGTGAAGACCTATTATATGCAACAGATCAATTCTATCAAGGAGATAAAAGTAGGCATTCAAAAGAAAACTATGGTATAGGCTTATTTGTTGCAGAACAAATTATTAAGATGCATGGAGGAAATCTTATTTTAGAAAATAGAACTGATGAATGTGGGGCTAAAGTCAGCATACTGTTGCCAGTAAAGGAATAAATATAAAAATGTTAATTATTAGTGCTTACTTATTAATGGAAGAATAACAAACCTTATAATATCGCCTTCATTTATTCTAATATATTTTTGATTCTAAATAAAAACGCTTTAACAAGCAAGTGACTTAACCCCCAAAATCTGGAATACGGATGTAGGGGTTTTTTCATGCCTTAAATCATTTAAAATTAGATTTAGAATTAAGATTTTTAGAAAGAAAGCTAACAAGTTTGTCCCTATCGCTTATCTTGTAAGTTTGTTTATAAGTGGTAGAATATGCCTTAATCCCAAGGATCAAATCACTAAGTTTATCATAAGAACTATCTAATCACTTTATATCCTCAAAAGAGACAAACTTTAGTATAGGTGTATTACCTAAAAATAAAACAAATCCGTTTTCCCTTATACCTTGACCTAGAGTAAAAATTAAAAATAAGCCTATAGCCAAAACCCCACAAGAAAACCCAAGAAGTCTTTTGAGTAATTAAAGCAAAGATGAAAAATAACTAGGGCTAAAATAAGACCAACACCTAAGATAAATGGACTTTTCTTAATCCTATAAATATTCCCTCTAGCAAGTTTTATATTATATAATATTTGCTTTGGATTTACTCCTTGCAAATACAATCATCTTGGATATGAAATATAAGCTTTAGGCTATCCTCAATCTCATCCAAACTATCCTTATCTAAAGAGTAGTAGGTATTCTTACCATCTCTCCTGCTAGTTACAAGACTGGCTTCTTCGAGCTTTCTCATGTCATAAGATAAAGTAGGCTGAGTAATATCAAACTTCTCAAGTATCTCGCAAGCACAAAGCTCATCACAAGATAACATATAAATAATCTTAAGCCTCTTAGAATCAGAAATCACCCTTAGCTTTTTAGATAAATTTTCATAATCAACACTCATAATCCACCTCATATAGAAATATTTCTATATGTTATGGTACCGGGGAGGGGTTGGTGGTGTCAAGGGGGTAAGTGAATGAAATAGGTTTGGGTAAAAGTCGGGCAAGATTTAAAAGGTCAAGATATTGCTAAATAATTTTGATTAAACAGACATAAAGGAGATGACTTTACAAAATGAACAAAAATATTCTGCTGCATTAACTTACCAGACTGAATTTCTATTAATAATATGATTAAATAATATTTATATTATTTGAAACAACTAATCCCATAGCTTTTTTACCCTAGCCTTAACGTTCATTTCATTTTCTTTCTTATAAGTACGTTCATATACATCTAAAAATTTGGAAGCAATTTCATCTAAATTTAGGTATTCGTACTTCGTTTTTCTAAATGAACCATATATATTATTTTCGTTAATATAATATTCATTATTCATATATAGTTCAGTTGAACTTTCAATTAAAAAAATACTTTCGCTTAAAACTCCTTTATTTACATTATAATCTTTTAATGTTACTTCTTTGCCATGCATAACTTTATTTCTAATTTTTTGTATTTTTTTAAACAATGATTTAAATTTTATTTCATTAATATTTTTTATATATCTATTACAAATACTTTTTTTATCTTTCTGCATTAATATATGAGATATTGAATAGTCATCTAGTATATTTTCAAAATATTGCGCTTCTATATTTTTAACAATCTCTTCATAAGTACTATCTGAGTATCTAGTAAATAGAAACTTCTCATATGTAGATAGTGTAAAATTTTGTAAAGCATTATCTATATCAAATGATCCATTACTGTTCCTCAATAACTCTTTTTTTATTTTATTTGAATCATCTAATTCGTAGTCTATTTTATCAATTGTTTCACTAATCCAAGATATACCATGATTATTAATTAGAGACATGTAAATTAAGCTTCTTAACTTACTTTCAAATTCAGTGATTAGTGGGAATAGTCGCCTACTATAATAATCAGACACTCCATCAAAAGCATATATTACATAAAACTTCTTTCTTATTTCTTGTACATTTAATAATTCTTTAATGGATGATAAAATTTTAGCCGTATTAAAACTATCACCTTCTAAATAAATATATACGTTTATAACATTGCCTTTTAATCCTTGGGAATAAGCAAATCTAATATCCTTATTATAATATTTACTCTTGATATCCTCTACAATTGGATTACTTTCAACAAAATCTCTAATAAAATCAACATCTATTGTTTGTTCATCTTTCGCAAATATTAATCCATCAACATACATAACACTTCCCCTTTCACAAAGTCAGCTGCTGCAGTTCTTATTAATTTTCTATATCTCAACAGACTGATGTTTTCTCCATTTTCTTTGTTGTAGGCATCTTTGTCTGCATTTTTTATTAGCTCGTCTTCTCCTAGAGGTTTGCTATTTTCTTGTTTGTCTTTGTAGTTGCTGATGTAGAAAATTAGGTCGTCTTTTTCTACCTTGTAGTGGTCGGCGAATTTGTTTATTTTTTCTTCTATTATTTTATTTATTTTAATTCTTGCCAACTCTTCGATATTTTGATCTACAAATTTGTCTGGATCTTTTGTCATTTCTTGATAAATTTCTCTATAGATTTCTGCTTTTTCTGGGTTGGTTCTTGCTAGTTCTTCTATAGTTTTTTCTATTTCACTATCTTGTTTTGCATCGTTACTTGACCTATTTTTAGCTTTTTCTTGCATGAGGCTTGATAAATAATTGTAGTCTATAGTTCCTTGGTGGATTGATATTGGTTCATAGTACAGGTCTAGTGGGAGATTGATGTCTGTTTCCTCTGTTTTTGGCAGCAAGGCTTTTATATAATTATATTGGTCAAAATACTTTTCCAAGGTCTTCTTATCTATAGCGTTTTTGTAATATTCTTCATCCTCTTCATATTCACTGTAGACCATTACAGCTGCATTGGCCTTGTCGAATTTTTGAAAGGCTGAAGCAAATTTAACCATTTTTTCTATGCCATACTCAATCTCTGGATTTTCTACTAGCTCATAGGTCAAGAGTTCTTCTACACTTCGCTCAAATTTCTCTTTGGATTCTTCATAGCTTGGTGCAGTCACATAGTTTTCCCCACCATTTGAGTAGAGTTTGAAGGCATTTTCGATGGCTTCTTCATAGGCTTTTGGAATCCTAAATGTTATTATCTGCCCATAGGCCTTGCGCTCATCATAGAGCCTGTTGGTCCTAGAAAATGCTTGGATAAGCCCTTGAGGAGTCATAGGAGCCCTGTCTATCAAAAGTAGGGACATACTAGGTGCATCAAATCCAGTCAAGAGCCTATCGACCACTATAACTATATCCACCTGCTCAGCCCTAGACTTGTACTTATCCTTTTTCCTGGCAAGCCTTTCGTTTAGGTTGCGGTTGTAGGAGCCTATGGTTTCTAAGGAGAAACTTGTTCCATATTCATCATTATAGTAAGCCAAGGCTTCTTTCATAGCTTCCTTGTTTTCTGTGGTGCTTTCATCATTTTCCGCAATAGAATATGTCATGGCAAGTTTTGGAAAATCAGCCACCATAGATTTGATCCTATCAGAAACTTTTACATCAGACCTACCCTCAATCACTTGTCTAAAGAGCCTATAATAATCCTTAGCATCCTTGATAGATGATGTGGTAAGTATGGCTCCATAGGTTTTGCCCCTGCCTCTATCTAGGGCAAATCTTCTGGCCATTCCATTAATAATTTTATCTATGACAGCAAGCTTGTATTTATCATTTTCGTAAACCGTATCTGGTATATATGGCTCTAGGTCCTCTCTCTCGTATTTGTAAACATCCATATCCGACTTGACACTTGCCACTATGTCATATACACCTTCGCCAATCATATCCATATTTTCTACTTGAAAGCCTAGCACTGCCCCATCGCCTATGGCTTCCTTGACTGTATACTCGTGAAGCCTTTTGCCAAATTGTTCCTCTGTAGTCTGTGGCAAATCTCCCACGGCAGCCTTTTTGTTTTCTGCAAAAATTGGCGTACCGGTAAAGCCATACCACAAGGAATTGATGAAAAATTTCTTCAAAATATTTTGCTGAGATGGAGATATAGCTCTGTGGCACTCATCTATAACGAAGGCTATTTCTAGTTTCCTAAGCTTACATACCTGACTATCTGTTAACCACTTATCCCTGTTATTGATCATATAGTTAAGCTTTTGAACAGTAGTCACCACCACAGACCTATCATCTGATAGGAGATGAGATTTCAAATTTTTGACATTGTCAGTCGATTCTATATCTACCGTATCGTTTGCCGCATAGGCCAAAAATGACGATGTGGTTTGCTGGTCAAGATCGACCCTATCTACTATAAATATTGTTTTTTCAATCCTTGGTATCTGATAGAGGTTTCTACTAGCCTTGTAGGAAGTTAAGGTCTTACCAGAACCAGTTGTATGCCAGACATAGCCAGACTCGTGCTTACTTGCAGCTTCTTTCAGGGCCTTGATGGCGTGTATTTGATAAGGACGGAGGAGGATGATATTTTCCCCATCATTATCCAGCACACTGTAGTGGCTGATTAGTTGGTGGGCTTGGGGAATAGAAAGGACTTCTCTAGCAAAGCCAAAGAGGTCATCTACTGGATGGTTGTCCCTGTCATTCCACCTGGTTAGAAACTTTTTGTTAAGCTTAGTATCAGTATTGGCAGCAATGTATCTGGTAGTCGACCCATTGGAAATCACAAAGCATTGAAGGCAGGAGAAAAGTCCCCTGTACTTATCCGTTGCTATGTAGTTTTTTATTTGATTGTAGGCATCCATATGAGAAACTGATTTCTTCTTTAGCTCTATTTGAATAAGAGGAAGTCCATTTATAAGGAGGGTCACATCAAAACGGGCGTTTTGGTCTAGGCCCATGGTCTTTGGAGCGACAAATTGGTTGATAACCTGATATACTGAAGAGCCACCAGCTACATCCTCCCTCTTGAAAACTACAAGACTAACCTTGCCAAGGCTTGAATCTTCTCTCTGTAGAATAATTTTGGCAAGGCCATTTTCCCCAACCAAGAACTTGCCCGCCTCATAAAAGGAGGAAAAAGTCATGGCATTTTGAATCTGGCGAAACTCAGAATCAGTCAAAGGATAGTCGGCAAGGACTGACTTGTTGTTAGTTTCAAGTATCCTCCTAAAGTTATTCCAAAGGTCCTCATGGGTCTTGATAGATGGCTCATAGGTCCATTGGCTCTTGCCGGAAATAAGGTGGTCGATCAGGTCTTTTTCCAATTTTAATTCATCTTCAAATTTTATCTCTACCATAATATCTCCTATACAAACATCTTTTGGAGGAGGGACTTTTTCATCATTTTATATGACTCTAGTAATCTTTCTTCGTTTTCGATTTGGGTGTCTAGGTTTTTGAAGAAGTTTCCTATTTTTTCTTGTTCTTCTAGATTTGGTATTTTCAACTTCATAGAAAAGAAATCATCTGTGGCAATATTTAATAGACCGTGGTTTCTTGCACCTTCTTGTGAGACTTTATATATTTCTTTATGCCATAAACTTGTTTCAAAATAATATTTCATAAAATCCAAATCATTATTAACTATTTCAAAAACTATATATAGAGTTGATAGCGCACCATTTTCATAGTAATCCAATCGTTTTATTGCTCCATATGGTGCTGTTAAAGATGTACTTTTATTATAAGCAAACTCTCCGTTCATTATTAAATAATAATTTGATATATCTTTACTAGCAACTCTATTATTGTAGTAATCCAATTGATTAACCAAACCAAGCTCAGATGATATAGTTAAAGGTAATTTTGATTGATTTTTTATGTTTTTTCTAGTAATTCTATTTGATACATCACTTAGTATTATAGATTTCCAATCTCCGTCAAAGCCATCAAACCTAAACTCAGGGACAAGGTTGCCTTTTTTAGGAAACATATTTTGAAGCATAGATTTTTTGAAATCTTCCATCTTGGAAACTTTTCCTTCTTGGGTTTCGATTAGAGCATCAATCTTTTTAAACAATTCCCCGATTTTTTCTTGTTCGTTTTTTATAGGTGTATATACCTCTATATCTTCAAAAGATGATTTAGATATTTCTTTAAATGTAGAACCAACTGATAAACTCAATGCTTTTATTTTTAAAGTTTTAGCTATAGAGTACATAAAATTTAAGTCAAAATCATCTTTAATTACTAAGGATTGAAAACCCTGATTAGTGGTAGAATCCTCTTTTAATAATCCCACCTCTCCTATTGTAGCTCTTGATGTAAACAAAACAGTTTTATTTTTGTCTAATAGTTTTGCTGAACTTTTACTTAAAGCTTTTTCTGTAATCTTTCTTTCACTTGATGAAAAATACCTTCTAGAATCAATCTCTGACGGAGTAAACCAATTTATTTCACCATCCCAATACTCTTCATTTTTTGTACTTGGAGTACCTCCTCCAACAATTTTAGAAGTTTCTTTTAATTTTTTCTCTTCCCACTCCCCCTCAAAACCATCAAACCTTAACTCTGGAACCTTTCTCATAAATTACCACCTAAGATTTCCATAAATCCTTCAAGCTCTGCCTTGGCTTCATCTGTGTTTGCCACAAGGTTTTTCATATCAGCAAGTATTTCTGCCTTTAGCTTATCGGCTTCTTCATTGATGGATTTGATATCTTTTGATACTTCTGCTAGGTCTATGGGATCTTCTTCTTCGAAGGTGTCGACATATCTTGGAATATTTAAGTTGAAGCCATTTTCTTCTATCTCATCAAACCCTGCTAGGTGGGCGAATTTGTCTATTTCTTCCCTAGACCTTAGGGCCTTGTATATCTTTTGGATATTTTCTTCGGTTAGTTCGTTTTTGTTGCCCTTTTTTACAAATTCTTCGCTAGCATCTATAAAATAAACACTTCTATCTGTCTTATCTTTCCTTAATATTATAAGACTTACTGGGATTCCTGTAGAGTAGAATAAATTTGGTGCAAGGCCAATGACTGCATCTATGGAGCCATTTTCTAGCATTATTTTTCTAATCTTTTCCTCTGCCCCAGACCTAAATAATACTCCATGTGGGAGAAGGATTGCCATAGTTCCGTTATTTTTTAAGTGGTAGAAGCCATGGAGGAGGAAGGCAAAGTCCGCCCTTGATTTGGGTGGAAGGACTCCGTACTCGGAAAAGCGTGGATCATCCAAAAATCCCTTGCTCGCATCCCATTTGGCAGAATATGGCGGATTCATCAAAACAGCATCAAAGTTAGTTGGCTCATCTACTGGCCAATCATCTGATAGGGTATTGCCTTGGTTTAAGCTCTGATACTCTAGTGGCACATCGTGGAGGATCATATTCATACGAGATAGGTTGTAGGTAGAGTTGTTTAGCTCCTGGCCAAAGTATCTGATGCGATTTGCTTCATTGGAGAAGTTTCTTACATTCAAAAGCAAGGAGCCAGAACCAAGAGTCGGGTCAAATACAGTAAGGCCCGCCTTATCTTCCTTGCCATCCATAGATATCATTGCCATAAGCCTTGATACTGGCTGTGGAGTATAGAACTCCCCTGCTTTTTTGCCTGATTCTGAGGCAAAGTTTGCAAGCATATATTCATAAACATCCCCAAGGACATCGCCAGAATAGTTGGCAAAGTTAACCTCAGCAAATTGCTTCATAACCTTTGATATGCGTTTGTTCTTCTCTTGGGGAAGCTTGCCTAGCTTGTTTGAGTAGAGGTCTATATCTTCAAACAGTCCATTGAAGTCCTTGTCAGCTCGCTCGATTTCATTGAAGGCCTGACCCAGATCATCTAGCTGGAAGCTTCCTTCTTCGATTTGCTTTATAAAATGAGTAAAAGTATGGTCTGGAGAAATTACAAAGGAAAATTTATTCCTAAGCTCATCAACAATAAGGTCAGCATCATCTCCTTGCATTTCCTCTTCATACATAGCTTGAATCTCATTAAGATCAGCATCATCAACTTCCAGTAACTTGCCAACCTCATCAAGCATCTTATCTGATAAATATTTATAAAAAATTATTCCTAGTAAATAGTTCTTATATTCATTGGCATCCATCTGAGACCTAAGATCATCAGAAGCCTTCCATAGTTTTTGGTAAAGATTAATAGTAGTTTCCATATATACACTCCTTGTTAGTATAATTATAACAAAAAAGCCTATTCTTAGCTAAAAAAAGCAGAGTAAATTTTAACACTAACTCTGCTACTAGGTCCAAGTTTAGGGATAAGTTCAAAAACAAGGGTCTACTTTTTTCCTCGTATAAAGTACATTAAGCTATTATTAAGTTTATTCTCTTTTACAAAAAAATCGTTCTGAAATAAGTATCAATTACTTCTACCAACACGATTTATCTTATACCATTAAGTTATGATCTAATTTTTTGCCCAAATGTAAACCACTTCGAACTATTATTCAATTTATTCTTTTTTAAAAATGTTCCCATTTTAATCCCAGTTACAGTTTTTAATCTTCTGTAACCATTGATTTTTGACGTCGTAATTTTACAGAAGTCATTAACTATAATATCCTCTCGAGGCCTTTGGCCTCTCGCTTAGTTTTTCGGACTCAGCTTTGCTTCGTCTCGAAAATGGTGATGTTGCAGAATAGGTAAATCTATTCTGCTCATCACTTTTTTTCTGGTATA
>NZ_CAMUDP010000005.1:0-117296 GCF_947087635.1 Anaerococcus tetradius | reverse complement strand
ATACCAGAAAAAAAGTGATGAGCAGAATAGATTTACCTATTCTGCAACATCACCTGATTAATAATTTGGTTGATTTTTATTTACCAACACGATTTGACAAAGAGCCAAAAATTTTCTAATAATCTTTACTTATCTTGAAATTTTTAGGGATTAAAAAATAGGCAAATGAAAAAACTAAAAAAATTTTCATTTGTGACATAGGTCACATACACAAGGGTGTTTTACTCTTATAATGAAGTCAAGATAGAAAATAAAAGGAGAATTTTATGACACATAGAGCTTTTAAAGGTAGTAAATGGAAAGAAGAAATCAATGTTCGTGATTTCATCCAAGCAAATTATAGTCCTTACGAGGGAGATGATTCTTTCTTAGAGGGAGTTTCTGAGAAAACTAAAAATCTATGGGGAGAAGTTGAGGGATTAATCAACAAGGAAATCATAGATAATTATAGAAATGCAGATACCTCAAGGTTTTCATCTATAGACGGCTATGATGCTGGCTACATTGATAAGGACAATGAAGTTATTTTTGGTCTACAAACTGATGAAGTTTTAAAAAGAATAGTTAATCCTTATGGTGGCTATAGGATGGTTGAGCAATCACTAGAAGCCTATGGTCAAAAGATGGATCCTACTTTGGAGAAGACTTTCAAAGAATTTAGGAAAACTCATAACGAGGGAGTTTTTGATGCCTATACTAAAGATATGAGAACAGCGAGAACTGTTGGTCTTCTTACAGGCTTACCTGATGCCTATGGACGTGGTAGGATAATCGGTGATTATAGGAGAATCCCTCTTTATGGTATAGATAGGTTAGTTGAGGAAAAGAAAAAAGACCTCGATAAAATCGAAATTGATGAGGATAATCTTGAAAAAACAATTAGACTTAGGGAAGAAGTTAGTGAACAAATAAGAGCCCTAGGTAAAATTAAAAATATGGCGGCTAAGTACGGAATAGATATTTCAAAGCCTGCTACTAATGCGACAGAGGCAGTTCAATTCTTATACCTAGGTTATCTTGCCGCAGTTAAGGAAAACAATGGTGCAGCTATGAGCTTTGGTAGGAACACAAGCTTTTTGGATATTTATATTCAAAGGGATTTGGATGAAGGAATACTTGATGAGCTAGGTGCTCAAGAGCTAATTGACCAACTTGTTATAAAGCTAAGATTGGTTAGACACTTGCGTACCCCAGAATATGATGAAGTATTTGGTGGCGATCCTACTTGGGTAACAGAATCTATTGGTGGTATGGGACTAGATGGAAGGACCTTGGTTACAAAAACTGCCTTCAGATTCCTTCACACTTTAATAAATCTAGGTTCAGCTCCAGAACCAAATATGACAGTATTATGGGCTGACAAACTTCCAGAAGCTTGGAAGAAGTTCTGTTCTAAGGTATCAATCAAAACAGATTCTATCCAATATGAAAATGATGACTTGATGAGAAATATGTATGGAGATGATTACGCAATAGCTTGTTGTGTTTCTGCTATGGAAGTTGGAAAAGAAATGCAATTTTTCGGAGCTAGAACAAATCTTGCTAAATCACTTCTTTATGCAATAAACGGTGGAGTTGAAGAAAAGAAGAAGGCAAAGGATGGCTCATCTATCAAAGTCTTTGATGGAATAGAAAGAATTGAAGATGAAGTTTTAGATTATGATAAGGTAATGGCAAATTACAAAAAGGTCCTATCAAAAGTAGCTGACCTTTACATCAAAACCCTAAATGTTATCCACTTCATGCATGATAAGTATGCTTATGAAGCAGGTCAAATGGCCCTCCATGATACCTATGTAAAGAGAAATCTAGCAACAGGAGTTGCAGGACTTTCAATAGCAGCAGACTCCCTATCTGCAATCAAATATGCGAAAGTTAGACCAATTAGAAACGAAGAAGGAATTGCTGTTGATTTTGAAAGAGAAGGTGATTTCCCTAAATATGGAAATGATGATGATAGGGTTGATGAAATAGCAGTAGAAATTCTAAGCTACTTCTCAAATGAGCTTAAAAAACACAAGACTTACAAGAATGCAAAGATTACCCTATCAGCCCTAACTATTACATCTAATGTAATGTATGGTAAAAAGACAGGTACAACACCTGACGGAAGAATGGCAGGAGAACCATTTGCACCAGGAGCTAACCCAATGCATGGTAGAGATGAAAATGGAGCCCTAGCTTCTCTTAACTCAGTAGCCAAACTTCCTTACGAATGTGTATGTGAAGATGGTATATCAAATACCTTTACAATAGTCCCAGACGCCTTAGGAAAAGAAAATGAAGTTAGAATAGACAATTTAGTAAATATTATGGACGGATATTTCGGTCAAGATGCCTTCCACCTAAACGTAAATGTCCTCCAAAGGGAAAAACTATTAGATGCTTATCACAATCCTGACAAATATCCAAACCTAACAATAAGAGTTTCTGGATATGCAGTTCACTTTAATAGATTAAGTGATGAGCAAAAGAGAGAGGTACTTCAAAGAACCTTCCACAGCTTTGCTTAGATAGGAGAAATTATGGCAAAATTACACTCAATAGAAACTATGGGACTGGTAGATGGACCAGGGATAAGAACTGTGTTTTTTCTGTCTGGTTGTCCTCTTAGATGTGTTTTTTGCCATAATCCTGATACTCAAAGCCCAAATTATGGAAGAGATATTACAATAGAAGAAATTGTAGATAGGGCAAAGAGGATGAAGCCCTATTACAAAAATACTGGTGGGGTTACCATCTCTGGTGGTGAACCGATGAATGATGGGAAGTTTTTAGTTGATCTAATAGATGCCCTTCATAAGGAAAACATTCATGTAACGGTTGACACATCTGGGATTGGTGATAGTAAATATTACGAGGAGATTGCCCAGAAGGCAGACCTTTTTCTCCTAGATATCAAACACTATGACCCCGAAAAATTTGAGCGGATAACAAAGGCTAAGCAAGACCTTCTAGTAAAATTCATGTATCAAATATCAAAAACCAATACTAGGGTTTGGATTAGACATGTTATGATGCCACAAGTTACAGATACAAGGGAAGATATGGAAAGGCTTGTCGAATTTATTAAGCCCCTAAAGAAAAATATAGACAAGATAGAGATACTTCCATATCACACCCTAGGGGTAGAAAAATACAAAAAACTAAATAGGGATTATCCCCTAAAAGATATGCCACAGATGAATAAACAAAAGGCCAAGGAGCTTGAAAACTATGCCAACTTTATGCTAAAATCTAGCTAAGGAGAGGCTATGAGAAAAGAATTTTACAATATAGATCTGTTAGAATATATCTCGGATGAGGACTTAGATAAGTTTACCCATAAGGTTGAAATAAAAGAAGTCAAGAAGGGAACTATAATATTCAGATACAACGATTTGGCTGAATATATGTATATAATTGTAGATGGTTTCATAAAGATATCCATGTTTCTGACAGATGGTAGAGAGCAAGTTCTCTATACCTACTCCAAGGGAGAATTTGTAGGTGCTCATAATCTTTTAACCAACGAAAACTACCAATATGAGGCCAAGGCTCTTACAAAAAGTAAACTTATTTACATTCATAGATTAGATTTCTTTAATGTCATGATAAAAAATAACAAGATTCTAATCAAGATTTTGGCTCAGTCTTTTAAAAGAATTAGAAGAAGTGAGGAGCTTATAGATAGGCTAGTTGGTCTAAATGCGGATATGAAGGTAGCAAAACTCCTCCTCGACCTTGCAGAAGATGATGGGAAAAGTTGTAAGGAAAAAATAATCACCTGCTATCTAAATAGGGAAGAGCTTGGATCATATTCAGGCGTTGTAAGAGAAACTCTTTCAAGAAAATTATCCTACTTCGAGGACTTGGGTCTTATCAAGTTACTAGCAAAGGGAGAAATTCTTATAAAAAATATTGAAGCTTTGAGAAAAATTGTCAACTAAGAGGCTATTGAACTTATGGATTAGCATTTCATTCTTAGAAAATTTTCTAGGGACGATGAAAAATCATCCATAGACAATAGCTTCTTTTTTTATATGTTATTAAAAATAAATAAATCTATAAGAATAGTTATGTTTGAAAATAAATTTGAAACAAGTATTATGGTAAAACGGAGGAATTATGAATAAAAAAATAATTACTATAATGCTTGCCTATGTGGGCGTACTTACGGGAGCCGGTCTTGCATCAGGTCAAGAACTTATGCAATATTTCGTCTCTCTTGGCATATCAGGAATAGTTGGCATAACAATTGTCGCTATCCTTCATATGTTAATAGGAGGTATACTTTTACAACTAGGTAGCCACTATCTAGCGGGCGACCACTCGGAAGTATTTGATGAAATAACTAATAAATTTATAAGTAAATTTATGGACATATCTTTGATATTAACTTGCTTTATCATAGGCTTTGTAATGATAGCAGGAGCAGGTTCTAATCTTAATCAAGCCTTTGGTGCTCCTAGGTGGTTGGGGGCTGTGATTTGTACAGGCCTAATCATCGGAGTCGGCATGCTCGATTTTAACAAGGTTAGTAAGGTGATAGGATCTTTTACACCCCTTATTGTTATTTTTACCTTGCTTGCAAGTATTTATACCTTTACCAACTACAAGGTCGATTGGCAGAGTCTAAATCAAATAGCTAAATCCTTGCCCAGCAATTTCGATAGCCTAAGTTTGACTGTAATCAACTATTTTGGTATGTGTATCATGACAGCTGTTTCCATGGCCCTAGTTTTGGGTGGCGATGAGCTTAACACAGCTATGGCAGGAATTGGAGGCCTCCTTGGTGGTCTTTTGGTAGGAATTTTGGGAATCCTAATAGTTCTTACACTTTTTATAAGGGTTGATGAAGTAAAATCTTTGGATATACCTATGCTTTATATAATAGAAGATCTTAGTCCAGTCCTTGGCTTTCTTATGGCTCTTGTGATTTTCGGCATGATTTTTAATACAGGAATTTCACTCTTCTATGCCTTGGCACGTAGATTTGCTGGAGGAGATGAGAAGAAGTTTAAGGTTTTACTTATAGGAATTAGCTTGTCTGGCTATATTTTAAGCTTTGGAGGCTTTAAAAAGCTTGTTTCTATATTTTATCCTCTGATAGGCTATGCAGGAATGATTATGTTAATTGTACTTGTCTATGCCTATTATAGGGAGAGGACTTCTATTAAATATGAGAATGTAAGAAGATTTGCCATAAATCATTATATGAGAAAAAAACTAGATGATTCTATGGAATATAGTAGGGAAGATAAGGATAAATTAAAAAAATTAATTGAAAGATCGCATATAGATAACAAAGATTTGATAGAAAAATCCAAAGAAGCTGTTATGGAAAAAATAGAAGAAGAAAAGTAGCTAGGTATTGTCTTATTCTATCTTATGGATTTTTACTATGATAAAGAAAATTCGGCTAAATTAAGACCTAGCCTATAGAAAGCCTAGCTTTTATAAGAATAAGTTAAAAATAATAGCCCCTCTTAGCATGGATTTTGCTAGAGGGGCTAAATTTATTATTTAAGGGGATAGCCACAAAATTGACAGATGTATTTATCATCCTTAACTTCATTGACCCCACCACAAGATTTACATTCTATAATTTTTGAGCTTTGATTTAGGTCACAATTCTTATAGCTTGATTTATCAATTAAAGAAGTGTGAATTATTTTTTTCTTTTTGTAGCAAGGAAGGCTAAAGAGCTTGCGAAGAAAGTGGAAACAAGTCCTAGTGAAGATTCAACACCTGTTTTAGAATTAGGAGCTGCTTTTTTATCTTCCTTCTTTTGTTCTTTCTTTTCTTCCTTCTTTTGTTCTTTCTTTTCTTCTTTTTTATCCTTAGCAGTTGACTTATCCTTATTTTCAGCCTTTTCTTCTTGCTTTGGACTATCATTTATAGCAAAAACTAGATCACCATTTTCAAAAAATGTTCCATCAGCAAGTTTTTTGAGGACTATAGGCTTAATAAACTTTGTATTTTCAGGCATATGTAGGATTTCTACTACATATCCACCATCAACTTCTGTAAGCTTATAATCAGCTTCAGGAAGTTCTTGTTTATTGTATTTTGGTGTAGAAGAGCTAACTCCATCTACCTTGACAGCCTTGTAATCTTCATCAGTAACATAATTTAGTTTGATAAATTGATTTTTATTTTCACTAGCTTTCTTTAGTCCCTTTAGGCTAGATTTAATAAATATTTTATTATCATTTAGTGATGAATAATTCTTATTGTTGTGTGGATTTGTCTTTGTTCTTTGACCAAGAACTTCAAAGTCAACCAAGGCCTTGTGGGCAAATTTTCTGAGAAGTCCTTGTTTCTTTCCATTTACTTTCTTGAAAGGAATTTTTTCCATTTCACTAAGCTTTGCTTGATCAATATTTTTATCTTCAAGCAAGTCCCTTGCTCTCTTAACAGCGTCTTTAAGCTCTTGTCTGCTATCTCCTTCAAACTTTATAGAAGGATTGTCAATAGCAGCCTCATCCAAACCATCAAGGTAGGCCTTGAGTTCTTCTTTGGCTTTTTTTACTTTTTCATCAGCCACAGTATCCTTTGCTGAAGAAGTCTTTTCGGTACTTTCGCTTGGGTCAGCTTGAGGAGCTTTATTCTCATCGACCTTGTCCTTGTCAATTTCATCTAGGACTTTTTCTATTTCATCTATATTAATAGATTCATCTGCCTTACTTGTTGGAGCACTTAAACTCATGAAATTAACAGCCAACAATAAGGCTAGGGATAAGCTAACTTTTTTACTTATTTTCATATTTCCTCCTTTACTAAGTAGGCTTGGGACAAAAGTTTTTATATTTATTTTAAGAAAACTAAAAATAAAATGACACATATTGCCCACTAGCCCTACATAAGTTAAGTTTAGTATAATAAAAAATCAAGACTTTGTCAATAATGATAATCTTTTTCAGCCTACTTTTTTTTAAGATAGTTTATATAGAAAAATATAAATCTATAATATTTAAAAATAAAAATTACTTCTATAAAGCTAAAAGCTTTAAGCCAGTCTTCTTAACTCCATTATATTGTAAAAATCCATTATAATTGTAGAATATTATTTGAAAGATTTATATTTTAAAATAGAAAGAAGGGAAAGATGAGCGAGAAGAAGGAAAAATATATACCTCAAGTCCATTCCAAACTTAGAAAATCATTTATAACAGTTCCCAAGGAAATATATAAGGCAAGTGGCATCATGATTTTTGAAAAAAGAATCAAGTCCTTACTATTTACGACAGATTTGGCTATAATTAGAAATTCTAATGCAGATTCTATTATGGCTGTCTACCCATACACACCTCAAAATTCAATTTCTCAAGCAATCCTTGACGTTTCTAACGTTCCATGCTTTATTGGTGTCGGTGGTGGAACAACCAAGGGCCTAAGATCAAAATACATAGCAATTGAAGCAGAGCTTGCAGGAGCCTACGGGGTTGTAGTTAATTCACCAATCCCTAATGAGGATATCAAATCTATTTCGGATTTTATAGACATTCCAGTTATCGCATCAGTAGTTAGCTTTGAGAATGACTATATGGGCAAAATTGAAGCTGGTGCAGAAATTTTAAATGTATCTGGTGGCAAATACACAGCTGACTTAGTTAGAGAGATCAGAAGAAATATAGGCGATGAATTTCCGATTATTGCAACAGGTGGAAAGAATGGCGAACAAATACTTAAAACAATAGAAGCCGGAGCCAATGCAATTTCCTATACACCACCATCAAGTGCAGAAGTATTTGCTTCTATGATGGATACTTACAGAAATGAGGATATCCACTGATGTATGACGGATATTTGACAGATGTAGGAGGGCTTAGGCTAGGTCATGCCCAGGATATGGAAGGGGGATGTGGTCTATCCATAGTTCTTCCTGATAAGGGCAATACTTGTGGGGTCGATGTAAGGGGTGGAGCACCTGGAAGTCGTGAAATTGCCCTACTAAATCCCCTAAATCAAGTTTCAGAAGTAAATGGCCTTATCCTTTCTGGTGGGTCTGCCTATGGCCTTGAAGCAGGATCAGTTCTCATGAAACTCTTAGAAAAAGATGGTCTAGGCTTTGATGTCGGAGTTGGCATAGTTCCTATAGTTTGCCAGGCGGTCTTATTCGACCTTGCCTACAAGAACCCTCATGCTAGACCTAATGAAGCTATGACAGAAAAAGCCTACAAAAATGCAAGTTATGAAGATAAAAGCCAGGGCATTATAGGAGCAGGAACAGGAGCGACAGTTGCTAAGGGCCTAGGTGCAGATCATTTAGTAAAGTCCGGTCTAGGTCAAGCATCAATAAGAAGGGGAGACTTAGTAGTATCTGCCATGGTCGCAGTAAATGCCCTAGGAGATGTTTTCGACTACGGCAAACAAATTCAGCTGGCAGGTCCAATGGTCGATGGGAAAATGCTAAGGACTATGGATTTTATAGATAAAATTCTAGCTTCCTTTAAGGATGTCAAGCCAACCAATACTACAATAGGTATAGTTGCAACAAATGCAAGCTTTAATAAGACAGAGCTAACCAAAATAGCAGGCATGGCCCACGATGGTTATGCTAGAAGTATTAATCCTGTCCACACCCTAATGGATGGCGATACTATCTTTAGTCTAGCCACCAACAAAATCAAAGCAGATATAAATTTAGTAGGAGCTATGGCTGCGGATGTCATGAGCATGGCTATAGCTAATGCAATTTATTTTTCTAAAAAATAATTTTTCATAAAATTGAGCAAAACTACCATAAAAGCCTTATCTTAATTAAATAAGATAGGCTTTTTTATTACAAAAATTGTCAAATACTTTATCAAAACTTATGATTTATGACAAAAACAAACTTAGATTTTCATAAAAAAACCTTTTCTTTTATTTTGAAACATGCTATAATAAACCCAATAAATCTCTTAGCTTAATGTAGGAAATAATTAGTGATAAAAGTAAATGATTAAAGTCGATATTTTGGCGTATTAGCAAGGATTATGAAGGAAGAATAGAAAGGTTATAGCTTGTATCAATTTCATCTTTTGTATTGTTTTCTTGTTAGGGCTTTGAGTTCTGACTTCAATTGATAAACGTTATCACTAGACTTGCGGCTGATTCTTTAGAGTAAACTTTAAAGAAATATCGAAAGGAGGTAAGAAGGAAATAATTTATGTCGGCTGTTTATCAATAATTGAGCAAATTTGTTACTAATTAAATATAAGAGGAGTTTATATGAAATATTTGAAAGAATTTTGTTACTTGTTGTTTTTCTTATTGCTAGGCTTTATAGCAAAAAAAGTTACTGGCCTTCCAATTCCTGAACCAGTTTTTGGTATGATTTTCTTATTCATAGCCCTAGTAAGTAAGCTTGTTAAATTGGATGATATTCAATCTACATCTAGCTTTTTGACATCAATCCTAGCCTTTACCTTCACCCCACTTGGAGTTGGTCTAATGGTTCAATTTGATGTTATAAAAGACAATGCTATAAAAATCTTGATAGTAATGACAATATCATGCCTAATAACAATGGCAGTAACAGCTAAGGTTGTTGAATTAGTACAAAAAGCGAGGAAATAAGATGAGTGAGATTTTAAATACATATTTAGCGGACAATGATTTCTTTGGGATAATCCTCAGTATAGTAATGTTTAGAATTGGCATGATAATTAACAAAAAAACAAAAATTGCCATTCTAAATCCCCTTCTACTAGCCATAGTTTTTTCTATAGCATTTTTGAAATTGACAGGCATAAGCTATGACAATTTCAACAAGGGTGGTAAATACATATCATTTTTAATAGCACCTACAACAGTTGCCTTGGTAGTAAGTTTATATAAAAATATAGACAGATTAAAGGCTAATCTTCTACCAATCCTGATAGGAGTTATTGTAGGATCAATAGTAGCTATAATTTCAGCTTATCTCTTATCAAAAGTATTTAGTTTTGATAAGGAGCTTACTCTTGCTATGATGCCACAATCAGTAACAACACCAATTGCCAAGTCTCTAACAGAAGAATATGTAGGTAAGTTTATAACAGATGATGTAACAATCAAGACCTATGCGGCAATAACAACAATAACAGTTATCCTAAGAGGTACTGTTGGAGCAATCTTTGCACCTACCGTTATGAAAATAATGAAAGTAAAAGATGCTGTTGCTATGGGTGTTGGAATTGGTACATCAAGCCACGCTATGGGAACATCAAAAGCCATAGAGATGGGTGAAGTTCAAGGAGCTATGAGTGGTTTATCTATCGCTATAGCTGGTATTTGTACAGTAATCTTGATGCCTATCTTTGTAATGCTATTTATTGGATAAAACTGTAAGTAAGTGAATTAAATGCCTAAAAAAATATTCATGTACACAGGAAAGGGGGGAGTTGGCAAAACTAGCATAGCTAGTGCCACTTCACTCATTTCCGCAGGAAGTAATATCAAAACTATTTTGATAAGTATAGATACAGCTCACAGTTTATCTGATGTATTCGATATCAAAATAGCTGGAGATTTTAAGCAAATTAAAGACAATTTAACTGCCATAGAACTAGATAGTTCTAAAATATTAAAGGAAAAGTTTCCTAAGATTAAGACTAACTTAGCAGATGGCTTTAATAGGGCTGATATAGCAGGCTTACAATATAGTTCGAGTTTTGATATGCCCTTCATTGTTAATATTTTAACCTTACTTGAGATTTTAGCCATCTATGAGAACTACGATTATGAAAATATTATAGTCGATTGTCCAGCTTCTGCTTCTACTTTTGCTTATTTGAAATTTCCTGAGATGCTTTCTTGGTATTTGGAGAAATTTTTTGGAGTTGGCAAGAAGGTCATAAGGGGCCTAAGGCCTATTTCAAAATATAAGTATAAGATTGATTTACCTAGTGAAGATTCTTTAGGCCAGTTAGAAGTTATTTATAAAAGATTGCTAAAGTTAGTTAATATCTTAAAGGATCCAAATATTTCGACCATTAGGCTAGTAGGTCTTGCCGAAAAAATGGTTATAGAAGAAAGCAAGAGAGATTTATCATATCTAAGGCTTTTTGATTACAATGTTGATGGATTTTTCGTAAATAGACTCTATGAGGATGATGGAAGTGAATTTATTAAAAAAAGATTAGAGATTCAAAATAAAAATCTTGATCTTATTGATAAAATTTTCTACGATGTTCCTATTTTTAAAATCAACCTGATGAAAGAGGATATGAGAAATCTTCATGATTTAGAAAAATTCGCTATGAAAATAGAAAATAATGATAAACTTATAGAAATTAAGTCTATGCCAGATACATATATTATTGAAAAGAAAAAAGCTACTTATCTAATCAACATCGATGTCGGTGATGTGGATGATGTTGAAGTTTTAAAGAATGGTCTTGACTTAAATATTAGGATAAAGGATGTAAGAAGAATTATAAGTCTTCCTAATATCCTAAAAGATTCAACTCTATCTAATTATCATATAGAAGCTTCTAAGCTTATGATTTATTTGGATAAGGAGGATCCAGGGCAAAATGATGAGAATTATAATTAATACAGGCAAAGGCGGTGTCGGTAAAACTACCCTATCTGCTCTTACAGCCATAAATATCTCAAAGAGATTAAAAACTCTTGTTGTTAGTAGTGATACAGCTCATAGCCTTAGTGATTTATTTGAAAAACCTTTATCAAACGAAGCAAGACTAATAGATGAAAATTTGTATGCACTAGAAATAAATCCTTTAGTTGAGGGCAAGAAGGCTTGGGGTAAGTTAAATTCTTATTTAAGAGAAATTATTAAGAATAATGCAATGGATGATGTTCAGACTGATGAACTCTTACTTATGCCAGGTCTAGATGATATTTTTTGCCTGCTAAAGATTTTAGAAATTTATAAAGAAGGAAAATATGAAGCCCTAGTAGTTGATTGTGGACCTAGTGGAGAAACTATATCGTTTTTATCAACTGGGGAAAAGCTAAAGAACTTAGCTGATAATCTTCTACCGACCTTAAAGCGATTCAACAATATTTTTGGGGGCTTTATTGAGAAAAAAACAGAAGTTAAAAAACCCAAGGACATAGTCTTTGATGAGTTTATAAAATTGTCTAACGATTTATACGAGCTTGAAGAGATTCTTAGAGATAAGAAGATTACAAGTATAAGGCTTGTAAGTAAGGCGAATAGGGTTATAGCCAATGAAGCCTTTAGAACTTATAGCCTAGCTAATCTTTATGGTTTTACTACGGATTTAGTATTTATTAATATGATTTTTCCTGACCAGCTCAAGAATACAAGCTATGCTAATTTGTTAGATGAAGAAAGAGAAAATATAAAGAGAATCGAAGATTATTTCTTTGATAAGGAAATAATTAAACTTTCTTTACAAGATGATGAAGTGATTGGCATAAAAGCCTTAAATATTCTACACGATAAGGTATTTGCTAACTATAAGCTAGAAGATGTTTTTGTAGATTACGAGGCTTTTGAGATTATACAAGAGAAAGCTAGCAAAATAATTTCTATAGAAATTAAAGATGCGAGTGATAAGGAGGTGATTGTAGAAAAGATAGGAAATGATTTGGAAATTTCATATCTAAATTTCAAAAGGAGATTTAAATTGCCAGATAGTGTGTCTTCCAGGAAAGTAAGTTCATTTTCACTGAAAGATAATAAGTTGAGAATTGTAATGGATTATGACTGAAATTGTAAAAAAATTCTAATATTGAGAGGTTTTAAATAATGGAGAGTAGATTGGAATTATTTGATACTTTTGCCAAAAACCTAGAGGCTGTCAATGGTACTTGCTATAAGACAGATATAGCCAATTTGGCAGAAACCATTGTAAAGATTTATAAGGATAATGGCATTGATTCAACTTGTATGCTTGAAACAGACCTAGCTAAAAAAGCAGGTTTAAGTAAGGCACTTATGGATAATGGTATCCAAGTACATAGTGATCATATCAGATTAAATAACGAAACCGACAAGGGTGGGATAACAGAAGTTGCTTATGGTATAGCTGAACTTGGTTCTTTAATTCAAGCCAGTGATGATATAGATAATAGAGTGATGGCTATTATGCCAGAATATTATATAGGCATAGTTAATGGATCAACAATTGTGGAAACATACGATGATATGTTTGACAAACTTGCTGAGCTTAAACCATTTCCTAAATATGTCGGTTTTATAACAGGACCTTCTAGAACAGCAGATATTGAATGTGTTGGTACTGTTGGTGTTCATGGACCTTTACAAATGAGCGTAGTTATAGTTACAGACTTATAGTTTAAAGATCTAAATTTATGAGGAGAAAAATATGGTTGATAGTGTAAGTTTAAAAGACGAGATAAAGGATGCGTTAGATAATGCGACCTTGGGTAGAACTTTAGGAAATTTCTGTAAAACATATCCACAAAGAAGACTAAATTCTTATGCTGGAGTTGATTTTAAGAATACTCAACAAACTATTAAGAAGGTAAAATCTTATGCTGCTGAACATGTTGATCAAATGATCGCAGAGTTTACTAAAAATTGCGAAAAAAGAGGCGGACATGTTGTTGTAGTTAAGAGCAAGGAAGAAGCAGCTGATTGGGTTAAAAACTTCATTAAAGAAAAAAATATTAAGTCAGCAGTAAAATCTAAATCAATGTGCTCAGAAGAGATACATTTTAATCACATTCTTGCTGAAAATGGAGTAGAGTGTCAAGAAACTGACCTTGGAGAATTTATCATTTCCCTAGAACATAATACACCAGTACATATGGTAATGCCTGCTCTTCACTTAAATAAGGAACAAGTAGCAGATTTATTTTCAGATTATACAAAGACCAACCACGAGCCAATAATATCTGAAGAAGTAAAGACAGCAAGAAAGGTTATGAGAGATAAATTCATTAACGCTGACTTGGGTGTTTCAGGAGCAAATGTTGCTGTAGCTGAAACAGGAACAGTCTTTACAATGACAAATGAAGGTAATGGTAGGATGGTTGGAACCCTACCTAAAAATCATCTATATATCTTTGGTATTGAAAAATTCGTAAATTCTATATCAGATGCTAGATGGATTTTCAAGGCTTTGCCACGTAATGGTACTGCACAAAGAATAACTTCTTACTTATCTATGTACACAGGTGCTTGTGAAGTTGTTACAGATAAAGAAAATGACACTAAAGAAGATAAGGGATTTTATTGTCTAATATTAGATGATCCAGGAAGAAGAGAAATTTTAGCTGAAGAAGAATATAGAGAAATCTTTAACTGCATCAGATGTGGTGCTTGTCTAGACATTTGTCCAGCTTTTGCCCTAGTTGGTGGTCACGTTTATGGTTCTAATGTCTATACTGGAGGAATTGGTACCCTACTAACCCACTTCCTAATAGATGAAAATAGAGCAAGTGAAATCGAAAGTGTATGTCTCCAATGTGGTAGATGTAATGAAGTTTGCGGTGGTGGTCTTCCAATTGCCCAAATGATAATGGGAATAAGAGAAGAAAATGTAAAGAATAATCCAAATCCTATCAAGAAATTCGCCCTAGATGCTGTTACAGATAGGAAACTCTTCCACTCACTACTAAGGATTGCTTCAATAGCTCAAGAACCATTTAGCAAGGGTGGAACTATGATTAGGCACTTACCTGATTTTGTTTCAGGCATGACTGGAGGAAAGGTCCTACCAAGTATTGCAAAAGTTCCATTAAGAGATATCTTTGATCTTATCGAACAAGATGTCAAAAATCCTAAGGGAACAGTTGCCTTATTTGCAGGTTGTTTACTAGACTTTGTGTATGTCGATACTGCCAAATCACTAGTTAAGAATATGAACTCAATTGGCTATAAGGTTGAATTCCCACAAGGTCAAGCTTGCTGCGGATGTCCTGCAAGCAATATGGGTGATGTGGAAAATGCTAGAAAAGAAGCTGAAATTAACATCAAGGCTATGGATGCAGAAAAATATGATTACATCCTTCTTGCTTGTCCATCATGTACCCACCAACTTCAATCTTACAAGACTTTCTTCGAAGAAGGTAGCGAGATGTACAAGAGAGCAGAAATCTTGGGATCTAAGTGTGTAGATTTCTGTAAGCTATTCCACGAAATAGACGATAGCGAAAATCATGGAGATGGCAAAAATATCAAGGTAACCTATCATGATTCTTGCCACTTAAAGAGAACCTTGGGAGTATTTGAACAACCAAGAGATCTACTAAAGAATACCGACGGTGTAGAATTTGTAGAAATGGAAGATAGCGACAACTGCTGTGGATTCGCAGGGTCTTACAATGTTTTATATCCAGATATTTCTTCAAAAATCCTAAAGAACAAAATTGAAAACATTAAAAAATCTGGAGCAGATGTTGTAGCTGTGGATTGTCCTGGTTGTATGATGCAAATTAGGGGCGGTCTTGAGGCAGAAGGCTTAGATATTAAGGTTAAACACACTTCAGAAATTATATCTGAAAAGAGAGGACTCATCTAAAAATGAACTTGCAAATAAGTGATGTTTTATCCAAAGAAAATCTTATAGAAGACCTAGTCATTGAAATCCATCAAGAAATAAAAAATATTTTGGGAGATTATAAGTCTAGCCAAAATCTGTATGACATTATCAAAGATGCCTTGAGATCTTCTGGAAAGATGATTAGGACAAAGCTGCTTATTTGTATCAGTCTTATGGGAGAAGAAGAAATAAGTGATAAGATTATTTCCCAATGTGCGGCAGTAGAGATAACTCATCTAGCATCGCTAATTCACGATGATATTATAGACGATTCTACATTAAGGAGATCTCACAAATCAACTCAAGCAAAATACGGCAAGGATGTAGCTGTATTTGCTGGAGATTATATGATAGCTAAAGTTTTTAGTTATCTAGCAAAAAAAGGCTATGTCGAAGAGATTTCCGTAATAGCCGACACTATTAGGGATATGTGCAACGGAGAAGTTGGACAAAATCTAAATAAGTACAAGATAAATGTAAGTACTGATGAATATTTTGAAAATATTTCCGGTAAGACTGCTTCATTTTTTAAGACTGTTTGTTATTTTGGCTCCAAAAATTGTGGCTTTGATAGGAAAGATACAGAAAAAATGGTAAGATTCGGACAAAATCTCGGCCTAATGTTTCAGCTAAAAGATGATTTGCTGGATTTATTTTCTGAAAAAGCCCTAACAGGTAAGGAAGAATTTTCAGATCTTAGGGAGGGTATATATACCTATCCAATAATTCTTGCTCTACAAGATGAAGAATATGGCAAGGATATATATGATATATTGATGAAAAATAGACAAACTTCTCTAGATGAAAAAGACTTCCTTATCCTAAGGGACTTACTTAAAAAGGCTAGGGCGGATTTTCTAAGTTCAATGATGATTAAAAAACTTGCAGATGAAAACAGATTCATCCTAAAAAGCTTAGATTCTGGTAGAAGTACCTACATATATAAGATTTTAGAAAAAGTTGAGAAATTCTGATGCAAGCCTATCAAAGAATGACAGTAAAAAACATAATAAATTTTGCTAATCCTAGGACTTTTGTAGCTTCAATAATACCGGCAATCTTTGGCATATTATTAAGCCTTAAACTAGGCTATAGCCTAAGTATAGCTAGGGCCTTGGCTCTTATAATGGCTTGTGTATTTTTCCAGGCAGCTGTAAATACCATAAATGACTATAGCGACTTTGTTAATGGGGTTGATGGCTTGGATGATAATTTAGAAGAAGACGATAATGTTATGTTTTATTTTAACATTAGACCTAAGAGTGTAGAAAATTTAGCTATAATTTTTCTACTAATAGGAATCGGCCTTGGATTTTTGGGCCTTGATAGGATGAATTTTCCAAGCCTTGTCATAGCTTGTATAGGCTTACTTACAGTTTTTCTTTATTCCAAGGGGCCTTTACCAATTTCATACTTACCAATTGGAGAATTAGTAAGTGGCTTTGTAATGGGTGGTCTGATACCACTTGGAGTATTCAGTGCAGTAAGCAATAGCTTTGATGGAAAGATTCTATTAGCTAGCCTTCCCTTTATGCTAGGTATTGCTCTTATCATGATGAGCAATAATGCTAGTGATATAGAAAAGGACAGGAGAGCAAAAAGATACACTCTGGCAGTTGTGATGGGTAGACAAAGGGTAAAAGTTTTGTATAAAATATCTATTCTTCTCTGGCTAATAAGTCAATTAAGTCTAACATATTATTTGGCAGGACTTCCAATACTTGCACTAAACAGTGTCTTCTTGATCTTGAGGCTAAGATTGATAAGAAATGTTTTTACAGCAAGTCTTCTTCCAGAAGTTAGGATTGGGCAGATGATAAGTATTGTTAAGGCTAATGTTTTGATAAATGGAGTCTATTTGACTGGTATATTAATAAGTTTATTCGGAGCTTAGGATGGATAAAAGCAAAAAGGTTCATGATATATTTCAAAGAATATCGCCATTTTATGACGATGCTAACGATAGGATTAGTTTAGGTTTACAGAAAAAGTGGAAAGAAGAACTGGTTAAACTGATACTAGAAAATCCCAAAGCAAACTTGAGTCTACTAGATATATGTTGTGGAACTGGGGATATTTCTATAGGCCTTGCGAAAAATTCTCATGCAGAGATAGTCGGCTTAGACTTTTCGGAAAATATGTTAAAAATTGCCGAAAATAAAAAAGGCTCACTTACAAATCTTTCCTTTGTAAGGGGTGATGCCAAAAATCTAGCCTTTGCTGATGAATCTTTTGATGGGGTTTGTATATCTTTTGGCCTTAGAAATACAGATGACTACAAAAAAGTAATAAGCGAGATGTTGAGGGTCCTTAAAAATAATTCTTATATATATATTATGGATTCCTTTCTCGTAGAAAATAAGTTGATAAAGCCATTCTACAAGGTCTTTTTCAAATACCTAATGCCCATCTTAGGTGGGGGTATGCGACGATATAAAGATTATAGCTGGTTATATGAGTCAACCAAGAATTTTATTAGTCCTAGGGAGCTTATGGATATACTTGATAGTTTTGGTGTTAAAAATATAAGAACAAAAAAGATGTTATTTGGCGCTTGTGTTATAGTAAAAGGACAGAAATTATAGACTAAAAATAAACACATGGGGGAAAAAATGAGTGAAGATAAGTTTGATGTCATAATAGTTGGAGGAGGAGTTGCAGGTCTTGCTGCATCCATAGTCCTAGCTGAAAATGATTTTGAAGTATTGTTAGTTGAAAGAGGAGACTACTGCGGAGCTAAAAATGTTACAGGCGGAAGGCTTTATGGTCATAGTCTAGAGAAAATCATCCCAAACTTTGCAGATGAAGCTCCTATTGAAAGAAAAGTTGTAAAAGAAAAAATTTCTATGATGAGTGCAAAATCATCCCTAGACATAGGCTACTCATCAAAAGAATTAGGAAAAGATAAAGATTCTTCATCATATGTAGTCTTACATAGTAAGTTTGATCAATATTTGGCAGAAAAAGCAGAAGAAGCTGGTGTTGCAATAATCACAGGAGTTCTCGTAGATGAAATCTTAGTAGAAGATGGCAAGGTTGTTGGTATCAATGCAACAGGCGAAGAAATGTATGCTGATGCTGTAATAGTTGCTGATGGTGTAAACTCCCTCCTATCCCAACAATTAGGAGTTAAGAAAGAACTTGAACCTAACCAAGTGGCTGTAGGTGCTAAGGAAGTTATCGAATTATCAGAAGAAATAATTAACGAAAGATTTAACCTAGAAAGTGGAGAAGGAATGAGCTGGCTATCTTGTGGCGATCCAACTATGGGAGGCTTCGGTGGTGGCTTTATTTACACTAACAAAGACTCTATATCAATCGGTGTAGTAGCTACTCTTTCTGATATAGGCTACGCAAATACAAGCATTAATGACCTTCTAGAGAGATTTAAGGAACATGAAAGTGTTGCACCATTTATCAAGGGTGGAAAGACTATAGAATATTCAGCTCACTTGGTTCCAGAAGAAGGTTTACATATGATTCCAGAACTCTTCGGAGATGGCTTCCTAGTAGTTGGTGATGCAGCTGGCTTTTGTGTAAACCTCGGCTATACAGTTAGGGGTATGGACTTTGCTATAGAAAGTGGTAGACTTGCAGCCCTAAGCCTAATAGCAGCCAAAGAAAGAGGAGATTATAGCAAAGAAAGCCTAGCTATATACAAAACACTAGTTGATCAATCTTTCATCATGAAAGATTTACAAACTTTCAAGGCCTTCCCAACAATTCTAAGTAGAAGAGAAATCTTCAAAGACTTCCCAGAAATACTAAATGATGTTGCAGCTAGGGCCTTCACAGTAAATGGTGGCGACACTAAAGGCTTTATCATGGGTACAGTAAATGATCTTGCTAGCAGAATGAGTGCAGGACAAATTTCAGACTTTATTTCAACAGTAATGGAGGCAATGTAATGAAGAGAATGAGCGTTGAGGACAAGTTAGGTCTTGACATCTATCATACAGACGAACACAACTCACATATAGATGTAGATACTGACTATAAGGACGAAGAAGAAATCCATAAATTATTGATGGCTTGCCCAGCAAGCTGTTATACTTATGTAGATGGAGTATTTGGATTTAGCCACCTAGGTTGCCTAGAATGTGGAACTTGTAGGGTACTATCCCATGGCAAAATCGTAAAAGATTGGCAACACCCTCAAGGAGAAGTAGGAGTAAGCTTCAGACAAGGTTAAGTTAGACTCAATTAACTTAGAGATATAACTTGTATCAAATATCATAGAAAAGGCTGTATAAGGCCAATCACCATTTGCTTGTAGAATGATGATTGAAGACTAACAGCCTTTTTCTATGCTATATTAAGCAAAAATTTTATAAAAGAATAAAAATCTATAAAATGATATTTATAATTTATAGGAAATTCTTGACAATAAAGCTTATATGAAGTATTATACACAGGTAATGATTCTCTACTCCGTTTATATAGACGGGGTCAAAGACCACAGGGAGGTGAAAACATGAATAAATACGAAGCAGTATTGATTTTCAAAGCTGATATGGCGGATAGTGATAGAATCGCTTTACTCGATAGATTTAAAGAAATCATCGGTCAAAACGGTGAAGTAACTAGCGTTGATGATTGGGGAAGAAGAAAACTTGCTTACGAAATTAATGACCTAAAAGAAGGTTATTATTATATCGTTGACTTTAACTCAAACCCAGACCATATCAGAGAATTTGAAAGAAGACTAAGACTTTCAGATTTTATAATCAGATACATGGTTATCAGAAAAGAGGACTAATCAATGAACAGAGTTATCCTTATCGGAAGGTTAGTAAGAGATCCTGAGTTAAGATATACTCAATCTCAACAAGCTGTGTGTACTTTTACACTAGCTATAGATAAGAAACTTAGCAGAGAGAGAAGAAGCGAATTGGAAGCTTCAAATCGTCCTACAGCTGATTTCCCAAGAATAACAGTTTGGGGAAGACAAGCGGAAACCGCAAGCACATATCTCAAAAAAGGAAGTCAATGCGCTATAGAAGGTAGAATCCAAACAGGATCCTATCAAGACAAAGAAACAGGCAAGACTGTTTATACAACAGATGTCGTAGCTGATAATGTTGAATTTCTAGGTACTAGATCTGACAATATGGGAGGATCTAACTACAATTCTAGAAACAACTATGACAATCAAGACACCTATAGAAATGACTATTCACAAATAAATAACCACCAACAAAGTCAAGGCAATAATCAAGCTTTCGATGGTGGCGATGATTTCTTTGATGATGACTTTACCGAGATAGAAGACGATGGAAGAATTCCATTCTAATATAAGAAAGGATTTATGATGGCAGGAAGAAGATTCAGACCAAGAAAAAAGGTAGATCCATTTGTAAAAGATCCATCAAAAGTTATCGATTATAAAGATATTGAAACTTTAAAAAGATTCGTTACAGATAGAGGTAAGATCTTACCAAGAAGAGTAACAGGTCTAAATGCAAAACACCAAAGAGAAATCACACGTGCTATTAAACGTGCTCGTCAAGTTGCATTATTACCATACGAAGAAAACTAAGATAAGAAGATATAATATATAAACAAATTTCAATAAGCAATATTAAGGGAGCTATCTTGTTATGAAAAAGCGTATTAATTTATTGAGCTTCCTAGAACATTTTCTGTTAAGGATTTGTTGTTAGGAAGTCCAAGAGAAAATAGCATTTCATGGGAAGACTTGCTTCTTTTTTATTATAATCATGAAAAAATGAACTTTATTTGTATATTTCTATGATTTATATTAAAATTGTATAAAAGAAAAGGAGGAAATTATGTTCGTAGAAATTTTAGCCTTGCTTGTAGCTGTCCTTGCGATTTTATTTATGGGATTTACAATCAAGACAAAGATCATGCCTGTATCATCAGGTAACAAGAGAATGACAGAAATTGCTGGACATATCAAAGACGGTGCTATGACTTTCATTAGCCGTGAGTATAAGTATATAGCAATGTTTGTCGTAATTGTATCCATACTTATAGCAATATTTTTAGGTGTTAAGATTATGCTTTGCTATATTTTAGGATCTGTATTTTCAATGCTAGCAGGCTACATTGGTATGAGAGTATCAACTGCAGCTAACGCAAGATGTGCTAATATGGCTCTTGAAGAAGGTACAAGTGGTGCACTTAAAGTTGCATTTTCAGGTGGTTCTGTTATGGGCTTTGCCGTAACTGGACTAGGATTTTTAGGTATTATGATCACTTATCTCGTATTCAGAGACCCAGCAATCCTTATGGGTTATTCCCTAGGTGCTTCATCTGTTGCACTTTTTGCAAGAGTTGGTGGTGGTATCTATACAAAGGCAGCTGACCTTGGTGCAGACCTTGTAGGTAAGGTTGAAGCAGGTATTCCAGAAGATGACCCAAGAAACCCAGCAGTTATCGCTGATAACGTTGGTGATAACGTAGGTGACGTTGCAGGAATGGGTGCTGACTTATTTGAGTCTTACTCAGGTGCAATTATCTCAGCTGTTGCTCTAGGAGTTGTGGCTAGTGGAGACGCTGGAATGAAGTTTACCTTCTTCCTTGTAGCTATAGGAATCCTTGCAAGTATTTTTGCAAGTGTAATGTTCTTGACAACCAAGCACAATAACCCACAAAAATCTTTGATGAACACAATATACGTTTCAGGTGCAATAGTTCTTGTTGCATCATTGATACTATCATTTGTTTACTTCAAGAACCTAAATGCAGCTTTGGCGATTATAGTTGGTATAGTAGTAGGTATTTTAATCGGTCTTCTTACAGAGTATTACACTTCTGATAAGTATAAATATGTTAGAGCGATTGCAGAAGAATCAAAAACTGGTGTTGCTACAAACATCATCGCTGGTCTATCAGCAGGTATGCTTTCAACAGTATTCCCAATCATCCTAATAGCTATAGGTATAATGGTTGCTTACTGGGCAAATGGCGTATTTGGTATAGCCCTATCAGCTGTAGGTATGCTTTCAACAACAGCTACAACAGTTACAGTTGATGCTTATGGTCCAATCACAGACAATGCTGGTGGTATTGCTGAAATGAGCTATCTACCAAGCAATGTTAGAGATATCACAGATGAGCTTGACTCAATAGGTAATACAACAGCAGCTATTGGTAAGGGATTTGCTATTGGTTCAGCAGCCCTAACAGCCTTATCTTTATTCGTAACTTACTCAGAAACCCTAAAACTTGGTGCAATTTCAATTCTTGATGCCAAGGTAGTAGCAGGAATGTTTATAGGAGCTATGCTTCCATTCCTATTTACAGCCCTTACAATGAACTCAGTTGGTAAGGCTGCAACAGAAATGATTGAAGAAGTTAGAAAACAATTTAGATCAGACGATAGAATCCTAAAGGGAGAAGTTGAACCTAACTATGCAAGATGTATCGACATCTCAACAACAGCTTCCTTAAAAGAAATGATTCTTCCAGGAGTTCTTGCTATAATCGTTCCAATATTTGTTGGTAAAATCTTAGGCCCATATGCCCTAGGTGGATTATTGGCAGGTGCCCTAGTAACAGGCGTACTATTGGCTATCTTTATGTCAAACGCTGGTGGAGCTTGGGATAATGCGAAAAAATACATCGAAACTCTAGGAGGAGAAGATGGAAAAGGATCAGAAGCTCATAAGGCTTCAGTAGTAGGAGATACCGTAGGAGATCCATTCAAGGATACATCAGGTCCATCTCTAAACATCCTTATCAAACTTATGACTGTAGTATCAGTTGTATGCGCTAGCCTATTTATTTAATAAAAAAATAATTTGACAAATCATCCATTAGATTGTAGAATATAATCAATCAAAGAATTTAGTTAAGAGATGTGTTGAAGAGAAGAGTAGTTGGCTTAAAGCTTAAAGCGAGTCCCGATTGGTGGAAGGGGATAAGTAGACGGTCGATGAAAAGAACCTTGGAGCATATAGGTCGATACAAGGAGACTTATACGGGAACTCCCGTTACAGAGTTAGAGTATGTTAGTACTTGATGAGGTCTATTTTGTGAGAGATAGATGAAAATGGGTGGTATCACGAGCTTTCGTCCCTGATGGGATGAGGGCTCTTTTTTTATTACTTTGAGATTCTTGGGCACTTATAACTAATTTTTAACTAAGCTTGATTAATAAATTTAAAGGAGACAATATGTTAGAGAAAGAAATAATTAAAGAAGCTAAGAAAGTTATACTTGCCTACTCAGGAGGACTAGATACTTCAGTTCTTACAACATGGCTTAAAGAAAATGGGGCAAAAGAAGTGATTTGTGTATCAGTTGACTTAGGTCAGGTCAAAGATCCTAAAAAGCTAGAAGAAAAAGCCCTAACATCTGGAGCGAGTAAATTTTATAATATCAATGTTGAAGAAGAATTTATAGAAGAATATGCTTACAAAACTTTGATGGCAGGAGCTAAATATGAGAACTTATATCTTTTGGGAACAGCTATAGCAAGGCCACTAATCGCCAAAGTCTTGGTTGATGTAGCTAAAAAAGAGGGAGCTGACCTTATAGTTCATGGATGTACTGGCAAGGGAAATGACCAAATTAGGTTTGAGCTTTCTATAGGTTCTCTCGCACCAGAAATAAAGGTGCTGGCACCATGGAGGTTCTGGGAAATAAAGGGACGTAGTGAGGAAGAAGCTTATGCTCTAGCACATGGAATTAAGCTTGACTTTACAAAAGAAGAAGATTACTCAATGGATGAAAATATTTGGCATCTTTCCCATGAGGGACTAGATTTGGAAAATCCAGAAAATGAAGCTAAGCTAGAAAAAGTTCTTAAATGGATAGTTCCACCAGAAAAGGCCTGTGATGAAGCTGAAATTGTAGAGATTGCTTTTGACAAAGGAAAACCCCTAAGCATTAATGGAAAGAAGATGTCAGCAGCAAATCTTGTTAAAGAATTAAATAAAATTGGTGGCAAACATGGAGTTGGCATTGATGATATGGTAGAAAGCAGGGTAGTAGGTATGAAGTCAAGGGGTCTTTATGAAAATCCTGCTGCAAGTATTCTCTACTTTGCCATTGAAAAACTTGGCTCTGTAACTATCCATCCCGACGCCCTAGCCTATAAACAAAAGATGGGGCTTGATTATGCGAAACTAGTCTATGAAGGAAAATGGATGACTCCATTAAAAGAAGCTATGGATATGTTTATGGAAAAGGTCAATGAAAATTTAAGCGGAAGTGTAAAAATTAAACTATACAAAGGAAATATGTACCCAGCTGGAATATTTGCTGATAAGCCTTTATACGATGAAAACTTAGCGACCTTTGAGGATTCGTATTATAAGCATTCAGATGCGACAGGCTTCATTAACTTGTTTGCTTTAAGCACAATAACTTACTCTAAAGCAGTAAAGAAAAATTAGGAGATGGAATGAAATTATGGAGTGGAATGCTTACAGGGGACCTGGATAAGCTAGCAGAAGAATTTAATGATTCGATAAAAATAGATAAAAGACTAGTCTTTGTTGATATAAAAGCCTCCATAGGCCATGTGAAAATGCTGGGAGCGAAAAATATCATTAGTTATGAGCAGTCCAGTCTAATAATCAAGGGTCTAGAAAATATTTACAAAAAATTAAAAGAAAAAAGCCTAGTAGTAGATGAGTCTTATGAAGACATCCACACCTATGTGGAAGCAAAGTTAATCGAAGAGATTGGCCCGGTTGCCAAGAAAATGCACACAGCAAGGTCAAGAAACGATCAGGTTACAACCGACTTTAGGCTCTATATTAGGGAAGAATGTGAAAATATAAAAAATGATCTTATTTATCTAATCAAAAGTTTACTAGACCTTGCCCAAAAAAACACAGACACAATAATGCCGGGTTATACCCACCTTCAAGCAGCTCAACCGGTAAGCTTTGCCCACCATCTTTGTGCTTATCAAATGATGGGTCTGAGGGACTTATCAAGACTTCAAGATTACAAGAAAAGACTTAACCAACTTCCCCTTGGGGCATGTGCTTTGGCAGGAACGACTTATGACATTGATAGAAATATGGTAAAAGATGAACTTGGCTTTGATTCTATAATGGAAAACTCGATAGATGCAGTAAGCGATAGAGATTATGTAATTGAGCTATCCTCAATAATTTCGATAATCGCTATCCATCTATCAAGACTCGCTGAAGAGCTTATCATTTGGTCATCTCAACCCTACTCATTTATAAGAATATCTGACAAATATTCAACAGGTTCTTCAATAATGCCCCAGAAAAAAAACCCAGACATGGCAGAACTTATCAGAGCAAAGGCAGCAAGGCTTATAGGAAACACCAACCAAGCCTTTATAATGATGAAGGCCTTAGCCCTTAGCTACTCAAAAGATATGCAAGAAGACAAAGAAAGCCTGTTCGATAGTATTGATACAATAAAGATATGTCTAAAAATTATGGCAGGTCAAATAGAAAGTCTTGAAGTCAATGAAGAAAATATGTTCGAAGCTTGCAAGAAGGGCTATCTAAATGCCACAGATGTGGCTGATTATTTGGCAAATAAGGGAGTTTACTTTAGGGATGCCCATCATATTTCAGCAAGACTAGTCAAATACGCAAGCTCCAAAGCTTTAAGTTTAGACGAACTTGACCTTGAAACTTATAAAAATGAATCGGACTTATTCGAAGAAGATATCTATAAGAAAATAGAACTTAAAACATGCGTAAACAAAAGAAAATCCTTGGGAGGACCAAACAAAACCGAAGTCCTAAGGCAGATAAATATAGTTAAAGAAAAAATTAAGGAGTATATATGAAAAAGAAACAATTTGGAATCTTGGCAATATTCTTGGCCTTTTTATTACTAGTACCAGGAAAAATATTTGCTGATGAAAAAATAGTAGATGACAATGTGATTGACCTTGGAACTAGTGCAGACTTTCCACCATATGAATACTATGAAGGAAAAAATATAGTAGGAATTGACCCAGATATAGTAAAAGCTATCGGAAAAGAATTAGGCATAGAAGTTAAGCTTCACGATATGGATTTTAATAATATCATAGCAAGTATCCAATCAGGCAAGCTTGACGGAGGAGCTGCTGGTTTTACTGTAACTGAAGAAAGAAAAAAATCAGTAAACTTTACAGAGCCTTTTGCAAAGACCAGCCAAATTATAATCAAGAGAAAGGCTGACGATATTAAATCAGTAGACGACCTTAAAAAGGGCAAAAAAATAGGTACCCAATTGGGAACTATAGGAGATACCCTAGCCAAAGGCGATTTTGGTGAGGAAAATGTCAACTCCTTTAACAAATTCCCTGATGCTATAATCTCTCTTCAAACTAAGAAGATAGACGCAATTATAATTGATAAGGAAAGTGCAAAAAGGTTTATAGCTGCTAACAAGGATCTTGAAATTGTCAATACCCCATACATGGAAGAAGAATACGCCATAGCAATAAGCAAGAACAATCCACTTCTACTTAAAAAAATGAACGAAGCGATAGAAAAACTTAAAGCCAATGGAGAAATTGATAAAATCATGGCAAAATACCAAGGAAAAGACGATGCAGAAGAATCCAAGGGTCTTGTAGGAAGGTTTAAATCAACAATAATTGACAATGGATCCTACAAATACCTCCTAGATGGACTAAAGACAACAGTTATTGTAACCGTATCATCCCTTATAATCTCATTTATCCTAGGACTTATCATAGCCCTAGTAAGGTCAGCAAAAATAGATATGGCAGACGAGCTAAGTGGATTGCCAAAATTCATTCTCCTAGCCCTTGATAAAATTCTTGGACTATTTGTAACAATAATACGTGGAACCCCTACAACTATCCAACTTTTGATAATGTTTAACGTAATACTTGCAAACCTCGATAACCTAGTCCTAGTTGCAATCATCTCCTTCGCCCTAAACTCATCAGCCTACATGGCAGAGCTCTTTAGGGGTGGAATCAACTCAGTAAACAAGGGTGAAAAAGAAGCTGCAAGAAGCTTAGGCCTATCAAACTTCCAAACTATGAAAAAAGTAGTAATGCCACAAGCTATCAAAAACTCCCTCCCAGCCCTAGGTAACGAAGTAATAACCCTCTTTAAGGAAACATCAATATCAGGCTTTATAGGCCTTGCAGACCTAACAAGGGGAGCATCAATAGTAATAAGTCAAACCTTCGATGCCGCAACAGCTTACTTCTCAGCAGCTATAATTTACTTAATAATAGTAATGTTAATGGAAAAGATTTTTAAACAACTAGAGAAAGGATACCTATATGCTTAAAGTAAAAAATGTAAAAAAATCATTTGACAATCTCAAAGTCCTAAACGGCATAGACCTTGATGTCGAAAAAAAGGACGTAATCTCAATAATAGGCCCATCAGGATCTGGTAAATCTACCTTCCTTCGTTGCCTAAACCTCTTAGAAAAACCTGACTCAGGAGATATCATATTCGAAGATAAAAAAATCAACGATGAAAATGTAGACATCAACAAACTAAGAGAAGAAATAGGCATGGTATTTCAAAACTTTAACCTCTTTTCTAATATGTCTATCATTGACAACCTAACCCTCGCTCCTGTAATGAGAGGGAAAATGAACAAAAAAGAAGCAGAAGATGAGGCTATGAAATTACTAGAAAGAATAGGCCTTGCCAGCAAAAAAGACGTCTATCCAGTAAGCCTATCAGGTGGACAAAAACAAAGGGTTGCAATAGCAAGGGCCCTTATGATGAAACCAAAACTAATGCTTTTCGATGAACCAACCAGCGCCCTCGACCCAGAAATGGTAGGAGGAGTATTGGAACTTATGAAAGAGCTAGCAAATGACGGAATGACCATGGTAGTAGTAAGCCACGAAATGGGCTTTGCAAGAGAAGTATCCAACAAGGTAATCTTTATGGATAAGGGAGAAGTAGTCGAAAGGTCAACAAATCCTGAAGAATTCTTCAAAAATCCAAAAGAAGAAAGAAGCAAACAATTTTTGTCCATGGTTTTATAAAAAAATTTGACAAAGATAAAAAATAAGTGTATTATATAAAGGTAATACACGAGCGGGATTGGCGGAATTGGCAGACGCGCAAGACTAAGGATCTTGTGACCGATTTTAAGGTCGTGGAAGTTCAAGTCTTCTATCCCGCACCAAGATTTTAAAAGAAACGTCGAGAAATTGGCGTTTCTTTTTTATTTGTGGGTAATTTGTGGTCAAAATGATGATTGACTTTAATAGAGTTATTTACAAGGCAAACTTTAACAGATTCAATAAAAGGAAATATATGTTTATTTACTGCTTCAAATGCTAAAGTATAAGTTTCGTATTATAGCAAAAAAATTTTAAAATATTCTATAATTAATACTGTTTTTCTAGATTTATCACATACATGTAGTACAATGTAAACAAACGAGGAGGGTTTTATGAGTGTAGTTTCATTAAGATTAAATGAAGAAGAGAATAAGCTTTTTAGAACTTATTCCAAGCATACTGGGAAAAGTCTATCTGAATTATTCAAAACTGCTTTAACTCAACAAATTGAAGATGAACTAGATTATTCAAGTGGAATAAAGGCCTTGGAGGAGTTTAATAAAAATCCTAAGACTTACAGTATTGATGATTTAATTTCGGAACTTGAAAATGACTTATAGGCTTTTGATTTCTGATGATGTAAGAAAAAAAATTAAGAAGATGGATAAGTATTTAGGCCTTATGTTAGCTAAAGATATGAAGGCTAAATTAGACGGACTTGAAAATCCCAGAAGTATAGGCAAGGCTCTTCTTGGTCAATATAAGGGACTTTGGAGATATAGAATAGGTAATTATAGGGTGATTTGCGACATAAGGGATGATGAACTTATTGTTTTAGCGATTGATATTGGACACAGAAAAGAGATTTACAAGTAGGGCAATATGCAGTTTTTTTTATAGAGTAAAAAGTAATTCTTTTAAAAAATAAGGGGAGATATAAATATTAGCAGACAATCGTACTTTTTTGGTGCGATTTTTTTTGATATTTTATATTTACATTTTGTTTTTTATAATATTTATAATTTCTCAATACTAATAAGCCTTACTTATGATATAATTAATTAGAGGTATATATGGAAAGAAAATGTTATGCTAAGGTTAATCTTAGTCTGGATTCTCTTTACAAAAGAGAAGACGGTTATCACGAGATTGATAGCCTCATGACTAGGATTAGTCTTTATGATAAGTTAATAATAAATAAGAATAAGGAAAAGAAGTTTTCCTACAAGTCGAATATCGAAGGAATTTGTCCCTTGGAGGAGAATTTAATATACAAGGCTTGGGCTCTCCTAAAGGATAGGGTTGATGATAATGGAGTTGATGTAACTCTAATTAAAAATATTCCCCTTGCAGCAGGTCTTGCAGGGGGCTCCACTGATGCGGCTGAGATGATCAAGGCCTTAAATGAGCTTTGGGATTTGGGCCTATCACAAAAGGAAATGATGGCTTATGGCAAGAGTCTTGGAGCCGACCTTCCCTTCTTTTTTATAGAAGAAAACGCTAGGGCTCAGGGCATTGGCGAGATTCTTACTCCCTTTACGAATAAGCTTAATATGAAGCTTCTTTTAGTAAATGATGGTACAGAAATATCTTCTGCTTTTGTCTATAAAAGGATGGCAGATTATGGAGTTATCGATAACGATATGATTATATCTAAGCTTAGTAGGGGTGATGAGTCTGCTATTAAAGATTTTAGAAATGTGATGGAGGATGTTATTTTCGATTTTTTCCCACATTTGAAGGAGATTTGCACTAGACTAAGAGAGCTTGGGGCGGAAAATGCCTTGGTAAGTGGATCTGGGGCTAGTATTTTTGGTGTATTTACTGACGATAATCTCCTTGATAGGGCCTATGAAGAAATAAAAGATGACTACAAGACCGTCCTTAAAGTGGAGCTAGTAGATGACTAGGATTGGAGTGTTTGACTCAGGTCTGGGTGGCTTAACCGTCCTAAGAGAGCTTTCTAAGACTAACAAGGCCCAATATTTTTACTTTGGCGATACTTTAAGAGTTCCTTATGGTGGAAGGAGTAGAGAAGAGCTTATTGGCTTTGCTTGTGATATAGTGGATTTTTTGGAAAAATTTGATATCGACTATTATGTCATAGCCTGCAATACTCTTTCTGTTACTGCTAAGGATTTTCTAGTTGATAAGTACAAGAAGAAATTTATTCCCATCACCAAAATGGGCCTAATGGCAAGCGAGACTTATGGGGGTTCTTTCCTAGTTCTAGGGACAAAGACAACTATAAATAGTCATTTTTATAAAAATAATTTGGAAAAGATTCCTGGAAATATTGTCTATGAGAAGGCAGCTACTAGGCTTGTAGATTTCATAGAAAGTGGGAATATGGCTTCAAGTGAATTAGAGACTTACATAGATTCATATATTTCTCTTGCCAATGAGAAAGAAATTGCCAACATAATCCTTGCCTGCACTCATTATCCAATAATAAAATCCAAAATTGAAAATAGATTGACTTACAAGGCAAATATCATTGATCCAGCGATTTTTGCTGCTGACTATCTTAGAAGCGATGAGGATAATTTGGATATAAATATTTTTATGACCAAGAAGACCTTGGCAACAGAGACTTTGATTCCACAACTTATAGATGGATCCTATAAGCTAACTTATCTTGAGGAGTTTTTATGATTTTTGCAATAATGGATATAGGAAGTAACACAATTAGGTTGTCAGTTTACAAGCAAGTAGGGGATAAGGCTGTTCATCTTTTCAGTGAAAAGGAGCAAGCTTCTCTGAGAAATTATGTAAAAAAGGGTCAATTAACAGAAAAAGGCATAGATAGGCTTATTTCTACCTTGAGGAAATTTAAGTCTATTATTACGAATTTCGATGATATTGATAGCATCCATCCATTTGCGACAGCTACCATAAGAGATGTCGCCAATAGATCAGAAATTCTTAGGAGGGTTAAGGATGAACTAGACCTTGACATAGAAATTCTTTCAGGAGAAGATGAGGCGAGGTTGTCTTTTCTTGGAGCTAGTAAGTCCGTCGATGTAAGCGAAGGAGTCCTAACAGATATAGGAGGTGGCTCATCCGAGGTCGTTATTATTGATCAAGCTAAGGTCATCAAGACTGTATCCTTGGCCATAGGCTCTCTTTCTGCCTTTAATGATTTCGTAAATGGCTTATTTACCAATAAAAAAGAAAAAAAGGCTATTGATAGGGAAGTTAAGCTTTTGCTTGGAGAAAACAAGATGTATAGGGAGGAGCAATCAGTCCTTTGCGCTGTTGGAGGTTCTGCGAGGGCTTCTCTAATTTTTTATAATGAGTTTTATAATCTATCTGCCTATAATTCAACCATGAATGCCAAGAAATTTGATAAGATGCTAAAGGAGATTCTCCTCATGCCTGAAAGAGAAATCCTAGATAAGATTCTTGAAGTTAAGGCGGACAGGGTTCATACCTTGATTCCGGGTATGGTAATACTAAATAGACTAGCAAAATATTTTTATGTAAGTGAAATAAATATCAGCCAAACAGGCGTTAGGGAAGGGTACGTATATAGCAAGTTATTAGAAAGGAAATAATATGAACGACGTATCTTTTACACAAAATAGGGAATTGTCCTGGCTTAAATTTAACGACAGAGTTCTTGAAGAGGCGGCGGATAAGTCTGTGCCCCTCCTAGAAAGATTGAAGTTTCTGTCAATTTTTGATACTAATCTTGAAGAGTTTTTCATGGTTAGGGTTGGCTCTCTTACAGACTTATCCAAACTTTCCAAAAAGGCCATTGACTCTAAGTCAAACCTTACTCCAAAAGAGCAATTAGATAAAATTCTAGCCTATCTGCCAAAATCTTATGCTAGAAAAGATGAAGTGTATTTCGATATCCTAGAGGATATGAAAAAAGCGGGTCTTTTTATATCTAAGTTTTCTGATCTGGATGAGAAAGATAGGTTGGCTTGCAAGAATTATTTCGATACTAAAATCGAACCGATCCTAAATTTTCAACTAATTGATAGGACCCATCCTTTCCCTAGACTCCCCAACTTGTCCATAGTTATAATCTTTGACTTAGTTTCTCAAGAAAAAAAGAAAAAAGAAAAAATTGGCATAATCTACTTGCCAGATAGGATAGACAGGTATTTAAAGCTAGCTGACAATCATTTTGTCTTGATTGAAGATATAATAGAAGTATTTGCCTATAATTTATTTTACAAGTACCAAATAGAAAGGTCCTATGCTATATCCCTCACAAGAAATGCGGATATCAACTACAATGACGATGATTATGAAGTTGACCAAGACTTTAGGGACTATATGAAAGGAAAACTAAAGAAGAGAAAGAGGCTTCAACCTGTTAGGGTCGAAGTCGACAGACCCCTTTCTGAAACCTCCCTAAAATTCTTGACCAAGCAATTTAATTTAAGCAAGGAAGCCATCTTTGTAACCAAGTCCTTGATTCAGTCTGATTTTATATATGATTTGATAAAGGACCTGCCTGAAAGTTTTAGAAAGGAAAACTCCTACGAGGAATTTTCTCCCCAAGAGTCTATCTATATTGACGAAAAAGAATCCATTATTAAACAAATAGAAAAATCCGACAAGCTCCTATCCTTCCCTTATGAGTCCATGGATCCACTTATTAGACTCCTAGATGAAGCAAGTAATGATCCTGATGTTATATCTATTAAGATTACCCTTTATAGGATAGCCAAGGAAAGCGAAATCGCCAAGGCCTTGATTAGGGCAAGTGAAAATGGGAAGGATGTCATAGTCTTAATGGAGCTTAGGGCAAGATTTGATGAAGATAATAATATCCTTTGGTCTTCAAGGCTTGAAAAAGCTGGATGTAATGTTGTATATGGTTTTGAAAACCACAAGACCCACTCCAAGGTCTGTCTAATAACAAGGGTTGATATGAATGAGGAAATTTCCTATATCAGCCAAATAGCCACAGGTAACTACAACGAAAAAACTGCCAAGCTTTATACAGACTTCTCCTTAATGACCGCCAACAGGCAAATAGGAACTGACGTCAAGGAAATTTTCGATAATATCCTAATAGGCAATCTAGATGGAGACTACAAACATCTCTTGGTAAGCCCAAAATCTATGCAAGAAGGTCTTGATAAGCTTATAGATGAGCAAATAAAGGCCCAAAAGAAGGATGGAAATGGTTATATAAGGCTAAAGATGAATTCGATTTCTGATAGGAAGTTGATAGATAAACTATCTCATGCGAGTAAGAAAAATGTCAAAATTGATATGATGGTTAGGGGGATCACTTGCCTTCTTCCCGGTATAAAGGAAAGAACTGAAAATATAGAAATTTATCAAATAGTAGGAAGATTTCTAGAACATCACAGGATTTATCAATTTGGCAAGGGGGAAGACGCCAAAGTCTACATCTCATCTGCTGATTTTATGACTAGAAATATTAGAAACAGGATGGAAGTAGCTGTTCCTATCTACGACCCAGCCATAAAAAAACGCATAATCGACTTTCTAGACCTTATGTTTGCTGATGATGTAAAAATCAGAAGGCTTAGGCCTGATGGAGACTATGAGAGAGTAGAAAATAAGAAAAATCTCATAGCCCAAGAAAGGCTAATAGAACTAGCTAAGCAAAGATGCAAAAAAAAGGCTTTACTCCTTGAAAAACAAATAGAAGAAAGACCTATACCTAAGGCTATCAGTCAAAAGAAAGATATAGAAAGTCATACAAACAAAGAAAAAACCAAGGGCCAAAAGCTTAAAGATTTTTTCAAAAATTTATTCAAATAAGATAAAACGTTAGTAGAGTAAGCTTGCTTTACTAACTTTTTTAGTGAAAACTATTTGCTAGTTATTTAGTGAGAAATCCATCCTATCTAAATAAAATAAGTCGTTTATTAATTGAAAGAAAAAATTTTGGTGAAAACTTATCAAAATCTTTGAAAATACTTCAAATTGCCCTATTATTTTTTTCATATCCGTGTTATAATAAATATAAGAATTTAGTAATCTAAAGTAAACTTGATAGATTGAAATATATCTGTTAATTTTGCAAAGGATTGCTTATCCCAGTAGATTTTACAAGACAAATATATTGAAATAAATAGAGGAAGGTTATGTCTAACAGAGGTATCAGAGAGCTAAAGAGAAAGAAGAGAAGGCTACAGAAAAATAGAAGAAGAAAAATCCTAGTTACCGGTCTAGCTAGTCTAGCCCTAATCATAGGTTTGAAGGTTTTTACAAGCAAAGATGACGATTTCACTATCCAAAGACCAGCCGAATATAGACAAGCAGAGGCGGCAGATGGAGATGAAGAAAAAGAAGAAAAAAACATCAATGGAGATACTATCCACATAGCTACCAAGCATGGTTTTAAGGATGTCAAAATTGATGATGATAAAAGAATAGATGACGATAAGTATGAAGATACTTTGATAAAGTACGTCCAATGTGCAAAAACTCAATATGCCTACCAATATCCAAATGATTACTCCAAGACAGAAAAGTTTGTCAAGGAAGGTGATTATTTGCCTTATTATGGAACTGAAAATGGTTTTTCTAAAATTAAATTAGATGACTCTTTTTACTATGTAAACAAATATGGCCTAAGAGAGCTTGATGATGACAAAGAAATCAAGGTCGTAAATGGTATAGCCTATGTTAGCGCTGAGTATCCTCTACCAAGTGATTTCAATCCAGGAGTAGATAAAACTGCCAAGCGTGCCTTCGAGACCATGCGTCAAGATATGGAAAGAGAAGGACTAAGCATAAAGATTGCATCTGACTACAGGGACTATGAACTAGAAAAGAAAATGAAAGATGCTGGTGAAGTCGATAGCGAAGAAGCAGGATGTAGCGAGCACCAACTAGGTCAAGCCTTCGACTTTTTCACAGAAGGAACTAAGTACAATGATAAGTTTGTAACAACAAAAGAATACAAGTGGCTTTGTGAAAATGCTTACAAGTATGGTTTCATAGAAAGATATCCTGCCGATAAGCAAAAGATTACAAAGCATGCTCCTATGCCATGGCACTTCAGATTTGTTGGTGTGGAAAATGCCAAGGAAATCTATGAAAATGATTTAACCCTTGAAGATTATTTAAAGACAAAATAATTGTAATTTGCGAATATTTCGATATAATATATATGTCAAAATGAAAATTAAATAAGGAGAATTATATGAAAGCAATTAATACAAATGATGCTCCAAAAGCAGTAGGAGCTTATGTTCAAGCAATCGCAACAGATAATCTAGTATTCACTTCAGGACAACTTCCAATTGATCCAAAAACAGGTGAATTAGTTACAGAAATTAAGGCTGCTACAAAACAAGCCCTAACAAATGTAGAAAACATCCTAAAAGAAGCTGGATCAGGAAAAGATAAAGTTATCAAATGCGTTGTTTACCTAAACGATATCAATGACTTTGCTGCTTTCAACGAAGTTTATGCAGAATTCTTTGGTGATCACAAACCAGCTAGATCAGCTTTCGAAGTAGCTAATCTCCCACTCAATGGATTACTAGAAGTCGAAGCTATAGCTAGTCTATAAGTAATAACGAACGGCAGTTTGACTGCCGTTTTTTTAATATAAATAAGGAGAAGCTAATGGAAGATAAATTAATAATTGAGCAGATAAATAATCAAAAGTCTAAGATAATTGAAGAAAGAAGGCACTTGCATAAGCTTGCTGAAGTCTCAGCTAAGGAATTCAAGACTTCTGCCTACCTAAAAGAAGAAGTAAGAAAATTAGGCCTTCCCATAGTAGAGGTAGAGGGTACGGGCTTTTTTGCTATATTAGATACAGGCAAAGCTGGAAAGAGCCTTGGCCTTAGGACAGATATTGATGCCCTTCCGATTTGTGAAAGCAAAAATAATCTCAAAAATCCTAGATTAGTCCTATCAGATGATCCTAATGTTTTTCATGCTTGTGGCCATGATGGTCATATGGCAACCCTACTTGCTTCAATGAGAATCCTAGTCAAAAATAAGGATAAGCTAAAGGGTAAGATTTATTTTATCTTTGAAGAAGGTGAAGAAAGTGGAAGTGGAATCTTTCCTATGATAGATGGCCTAAAAAACGAAAATATCGACGCCTTCTATGGCAATCACCTAGCAAGTTTTCTAAAAACTGGTGAGATTTCCTTCCATCCCGGTCCAATAATGGCTGGCTTTATTATGGTAGATTTCACAGTTAAGGGTGTAGGTGGTCATTCATCAAGACCTGATAAGGCAATTAGTCCAATTTTTGCCCAAGCTGCTATCATCCAATCCCTAGCTTCAGCATGGGTTAATAGACTTGACCCAACCAAAACTGTAACCCTTGGTCTTAGCACCATCCATGGGGGTAGTGCCCACAACGTCATAGCTAGTGAAGTAAGGGTAGATGGAACCCTAAGATACTTTGATTGGGATGAAGTAGAAAGAGCCATAGAGCAAATCCAAATTGTTGGAGAAAATGTCGCTAGGGCCCATGCTTGTGAATTTATAAATAGAACTGCTAGTGAAATCTTTAGCCCTGTTATTAATGACGAAAAGCTTGCCCTCTTAATGAAAGAAGCAGTAGTTCCTTACTTTGGAGAAAATATCAAAGAAGACACAACTTGGTTTGCTTCAGAATCCTTTGAGGCCTATGGTAAGCTTGCTCCAAGCCTTTTTGCCCTAGTGGGAAGTGCTAATGAAGAAAAAGGAACAGGAGCACAACACCATACACCAGAATTTGACATAGACGAAGATAGTATTAATCATGCTATCTTTGCCATGGTAAAATTTGCAACAAGCTTTCTAGAAGCTTAATCAATAAGAAAATTAATCGTGTCATAGACTAGCTAAAGTTGTTTATGACACGATTATATGCTATCATTATTTTACCAGCTATTATTTGTAGCTATTTTTAGTGAATTATTATCATAGTTTTTCAAAAACACTAGGACAATTTTTATTTAATCAGTTTTTCTTTTTCAAACTAAGTAAAAGACATTTGCCTAAAAGCCCCAAGGCCAAGCAAATAAAATAGCCAAGCTTCATTTGACTATGCTTAATAAGTTAATATAATTAAAGAGTAAATTTTTTAATATTTGCAATTTTTTTATTTTAGGAGGAAAAATGAGCACACTTGTTTTTCAGTCAGACTTCGGTCTAGGTGATGGTGCAGTTTCAGCTATGCACGGGGTAAGCTTCATGGTCAATCCAGACCTTACTATTGATGATTTAACCCATGAAATTGAGCCATATAATATTTTTGAGGCTTCCTATAGGATATTACAAACAATCAAGTATTGGCCTAAGGGAACAGTTTTTGTATCTGTTGTTGATCCTGGTGTAGGTTCTGCTAGAAAATCCATAGTTGTCAAAACAAAATCTGGTCATTATCTCGTTACTCCAGACAATGGAACTATCTCCCACATAGCTAAGTATATTGGTCTCGAGTCAGCAAAGATAATAGATGAAGTCAAGGATAGACTTCCTTTTTCAGAAAACTCTCATACTTTTCATGGAAGAGATGTTTACGCCTATAATGGGGCAAAACTAGCAAGCAATCCTCTCTATTATGATAGTTTGATGGAAACTGATCTAGATAGCCTTGTTTACAAGGAAATAAAAGATGCCAAGATTAATGGAGATGTTATTGAAGGAACAATTGACATCCTCGATGTTAGATTTGGTTCTCTATGGACTAATATTAGCCTTGATCTATTGAAGAAAATGGATATTAAGCAAGGAGATACTATCAAGGTAACTATCTTTAATAAAACAATCAAAAAATACGAAAATCAAATGACCTTTGGTCACTCCTTCGCCGATGTTGGACTTGGAGAAACTATTGCCTATATCAATTCACTAATCAATTTGGGTATAGCTATCAATCAGGCATCGTTCTCTGATACCTATCAAATAGCTACTGGTAATGATTGGACTATTTTTATAAGAAAGGAATACTAATGAAAAAAAATAATTCTATAACAAGCATTGTAGCCATAGGTATTGGCGCAGCTGTATTTTTTATTTTGGGAAGATTTTTGTCTATTCCAATAGGCTTTATACCAAACACTTCCCTAGAAACAACCTATCCCTTCCTAGCCCTAATGTCAGTTCTCTTTGGACCTTTTGCTGGTGCCTTGATAGGTCTTATTGGTCATGCTATTAAAGACCTTTTGACTTATGGTTTGTGGTGGTCATGGGTGATTTCATCAAGTGTTACTGGCTTTGGCTATGGCCTTGTAGGCAAGAGCTTGAATGTAAATAAGGGAGAATTTTCCCTAAAAGACCTTGTTAAATTTAATCTTGGTCAAATCATAACAAATATTGTTGCTTGGGCCCTAGTAGCTCCATGTCTTGATATTTTAATCTACTCAGAACCAACCAACAAGGTATTTACTCAAGGTATTGTATCGGCAGGACTTAATTCTATTGCAGTAGCTATACTTGGATCTATCTTGTTGACAGCATACGCTAAGAGCAAAACAGCAGATAATTCCCTAAGCAAGGACTGATATGCAGACAGGCAAAGCACCCATAGTAGACTTTAATTCTTACAATTTCAAATATAAATCTCAAAAGGACTTTTCCCTCTTTGATATCAATTTGTCTATAAAGAAGGGAGAGAAGATTGTAATTGTAGGACCATCAGGTTCTGGCAAGTCAACCCTTGCCAAGAGCCTAAATGGACAGATACCTAATAGTTTTTATGGCGATATTTTAGGTCAAATATCAATTGATGGCAAGGACCTAAAAAGCTCATCTATTTTTGATTTATCCTTATCAGTCGGAACAGTCCTACAAGATACAGATGGACAATTTGTCGGACTTACAGTAGCGGAAGATATAGCTTTTTCCCTTGAAAACGACTGTGTAAACAAGGAAGAGATGGAAAAAATTGTCCACAAGTGGGCTAAGGAGCTTAATATTTCAAAACTGCTTGAAAGAAAACCAAAGGATTTGTCTGGTGGTCAAAAGCAAGCAGTTTCTATAGCCGGGGTCTTGGTCTCAGATGTGCCAATTTTGCTTTTAGATGAACCCCTAGCAAATCTAGATCCAAAGTCTGGCAGGGCAACCATGAAGCTTGTAAGAGACCTTGCGGAAAGACTAGGCTATACAGTTGTTGTAATCGAGCATAGGCTGGAAGAGGCACTCTTGTTAAATCCAGATAGGATAATAGCAGTTAGTGATGGTAGGATTGTTTTTGACGGATCTGTTGAAGATATTTTGAAGTCTGATAAGCTTGATCAAATTGGCATCAGAAAACCCCTATATATTGATGCCTTATCTTATGCAGGCCTCGACCTTAAAAAATATGAACGAATCTCAAAAGTCGATGACCTTGACCTATCAAAAGATGATTTGGAAATCCTAACGACTTGGGCAAGCAAGGTCAAGAAGGAAAAAATCGCAAAGTCTAGGGAAAAAATCATAGAGATAAGAAATCTAGACTTTGCCTACACTAATGAAAATATTCTAGAAAATATTAATTTGACTATAAACAAGGGCGAGATTATTTCAATTGTCGGACCAAATGGAGCTGGTAAGTCCACCCTAGCTAAGCTTATGTGTGGCTTTATCAGACCAAACAGGGGCGAAATCTTAATAGATGGCAAAGACAGTAAAAATCTTTCCATAAAAGAAATAGCCGATAAAATTGCCTTCGTCCTCCAAAATCCTAATTCTATGATTTCTAAGACTATGATTTACGATGAAGTAGCCTTCGGTCTTAGGATAAGGGGGCTTGAAGAAGAGGAAATTCAAAAGAGAGTAGAAGAAGTTCTTAAAATTTGCGGGCTTTATCCTTTTAGGAACTGGCCTATTTCAGCCCTATCTTATGGGCAGAAACGTAGGGTAACCATAGCTTCTATCTTGATTTTAAATCCTGAAGTCATAATCTTGGATGAACCGACAGCAGGGCAGGACTTTAGCCATTATACAGCTATGATGGAATTTATAAGAAGGCTAAATAGGGATTTATCCTTGACAATCCTAATGATTAGCCATGATATGCACTTGATCCAAGAATATACGGATAGGGCCTTGGTAGTTTGTGATAAGAAAATCCTAGCTGATCTAAGCCCTGCAGAACTTTTTTCTAGGGAAAAGCTAATTGATCAGTCAAACCTAGCCCCAACTTCCCTATACAAACTAGGCAAAAAACTTGAAGCTCTTAGTGCCTTGGACTTCATAGAAAGCTTCATAGCTTATGAGAGGAGAAAAAAGAATGGATAACACACTTGGTTTTATAGACAACGATACTTGGATACACAGACTTTCTGGTACAACTAAGCTCCTTTCCTTCCTTCTCCTATCAATCATAGTAATGACTTCCTATGATACGAGATTTCTAATCCTTGTCATGCTTATATCCTTTTTTATAATGAAACAAGCCAAGATAAAATGGGACAATATCTCCATCCTGGTAAAAATTGTAGCTATATTTTCTGTGATTAATCTTTTAGCTATTTACATCTTCGAGCCAGAATTTGGAGTTAAGTTGTACTCATCAAGAACAATTATATTTAGGGGAATTGGCAGATATAGTGTAAGTTTGGAACAGTTGTTTTATGAGTTCAATGTATTTTTAAAATATTTTTCAACCATACCCCTTGCTCTAATCTTTGTCCTTGCTACCAATCCCTCTGAGTTTTCGTCAAGCCTTAACAAAATTGGCCTATCCTACAAAATATCCTATGCCGTAGCCCTCGCCCTAAGATATATACCTGATATACAAAATTCCTATATGGAAATTCGACAAGCAAGCCAGGCCAGGGGGATAGAGATGAGTAAGAAAGTTAGCCTAGCTAAAAGATTAAAGGCTAGTGCTGATATAGTCATGCCCTTAATTTTTGATAGTTTGGAGAGGATAGAAACAGTTTCTCAGGCTATGGAGCTAAGACGCTTTGGCAAAAACAAAACTAGAACGTGGTATAGGCAACGAGCCTTTGGGAAAAATGATTATCTAGTCCTCTTAGGAGTACTTATTCTAATAGCAATAGGGATTTTATTATTTATTGCCAATAATGGCAGATTCTATAATCCTTTCATCTAAGCAAAGATCCTTGCTAATATAGCGAGGGTCTTTTTCTAAGCCTTAAAAGCAAAACTTGGGGGCTTATATATTATTTGGTATAATTTTTTATAAGATGATAAGGAAAAAACTTTAAGTAGCTAGGATAATCACTAAAGGAGGCTATATGAATGAATTAAAAGAAATTATAGAAGGACAAAGAGCTTTCTTCTATGGAGGAGCAAGCAAAATAGAAGCTTTTAGGAGAGAAAGTCTTGAGAAATTGGAAAGCCTACTTGAAATCTATGAGGATGACATCCTTTTGGCCTTAAACAAAGACTTGGGCAAGTCGAATTTTGAAGGCTATATAGCAGAAATTTCCTTCTTAAAACAAGAAATATCCTTTGCCTTAGCCAAGCTAAATAAATGGATGAAGCCTATTAGGGAGAAGACTCCCCTCCAAGCCATGCCCGCCACATCCTACACCCTCTATGAACCCTTGGGAGTAACTCTAATAATAGCTCCATGGAACTATCCCTTCCAGCTAGCTATAGATCCACTAATAGCAGCTATAGCATCTGGCAATACTGCAATTATAAAGACCTCATCCAAGACTAGGGAAACTTCAAGGCTCATAAGAGCAATGATAAATGATAATTTTAGCAAAGATTACATCTATGTTGTAGATAATGACAAAACAAGCCATGAAGAACTCTTAAATGGAAAATATGACCACATTTTCTACACTGGAGGCAAAAAAGTTGGCAAAGAAATAATGAAAAAGGCTAGTGAAAACTTGACCAAAGTAAGCCTAGAGCTTGGTGGCAAAAGTCCATGTATAGTTGATAGTACGGCGAATCTTGACAATGCAGCAAGGTCAATAATCTGGGCTAAAACTTTAAATGCTGGTCAAACTTGTGTTTCAGTCGACTATATCCTAGTCGATTATTCTATCAAGGACAAATTTATAGGAAAATTAGTCGAAGTCATTGAGGAATTTTATGGTTCTTGTCCAATAAAGTCAAAAGATTATAGCAAAATAATAAACGAAGAGAATTTGGAGAGGCTACTTGGGCTTATAGAGGGTCAAAATATAATATCAGGTGGCACTTACGATAGAAAAAATCTAAAACTCGCACCGACCATAGTAGATGATGTGGACTTTTCCAACAAGCTAATGGACGATGAAATATTTGGACCAATACTTCCAATAATAACTTACGACAATATAAATCCCATCCTCTATAAGATAAAGACCCTACCAAAGCCACTAGCCTTTTACCTCTTCTCAGAAGATAAGAGGCTTATAGAAAAGGTCATGTATAATATGGAATATGGCAATGGCTGTGTCAATGATTGCATCATGCAAATAGTAAGTCCCTACCTAGAATTTGGAGGAGTTGGGGAAAGTGGTATGGGAGGCTATCATGGCTATAATGGTTTTGTTAACTTCTCTAACAAAAAAAGCATCATGCAAGCCTCATCCTTTTTTAGACCAAAAATAAAATATCCTCCTTATGACAAAGGAAAGTTAAATTTAATAAAGAAATTCTAAAAAAACAAAGCTTTCTTAAAATTTTATTTAGCAAATTATGTAAAATAGATAAAATTTCAGGAGAGCTTTTTGCGTGGAGAAATAAAGGATTAAAGAAAATGATTGGCATTATCGATTAATCCTTTATTAATATATATATATTGAATATTAAATGTTTTTTTAAATCAAAGTCATTTCTATCATAAATATTTTATGTAAATACATAGAAAATTTGTTATAAAATATAAAGAAATCTGTATGTTGATTGTTAATTATTTACAAACTACAAAATAAACGGCTATATAAGCTAAGCTTATCGGATGGTTCAAATCCCCAAAAAGTGTTAAAATATTTGATAATTATATTGACAATCCTATATAAAAGTTTTATAATGGTTTTCGTGATACTGAAAATTGCTATCACATTTTTATATTTTGTACATTCATATGAATTAATATTTAACATGTTAAAAAAATAATTAGTAGAGGATATGGGGAATAAATGAATAATAAAAGAATTATTAAGGCGACATTAATTGCCGCCTTGTCTATTTCATTCTTATTTAACGAGCCTTCCTTTGCCAGTAGCGAAGAAGATAAACCGCTAGAGGCAAATAGCCAAGGTCTTTTTGAAGAAAATGAAGTAGCTACAGAAAAAAAAGAAGAAGCAAAAGAAGAAGGAGCTTCTGATAAAGAAAGTGAACAAAATAAAGAAGATGCAAACAAAGACAAAGCTCCTAATATAGAAACTTCCCTCAAAGAAGATAAGTCTGTTGAAAAAGAAGGGAAAGCAACAGAAGATACACATAAAGCTGACCTTACTAAGGATTCATCTATTGAAGAAAAGAAAGATGATAAAGCTGTAGAAAAGAAAGATGAGGGAAGGCTCATATACATAGCCGAATTTAAAGATAAAGAGGCTGGGGAAAGGGCAATGAAGGAAATATCAAAACTTTCTTCTACAAAAGTTTTGTATGCCTATAACACAATTTTTAATGGTTGTGCAATTGAAACAAAACAAGATAATCTTGATTTGATTAAACATATCGAAGGAATCTCATCTGTAGAAAGATCCCAAAAAGTTGAACCAATGATGAATCATGCAAGGGAAGAAATCGGTGTCAACGAAGCTATCGACTACCTAAAAGCCATCAACAAAGACATGGTAATGAAGTTTGATGGTAGGGGCATGGTAATTGCAAATATCGATACAGGAACTGATTATAGACACAAGGCTATGAGAATTGATGATGATGCTAAGCCTTATATGAGATTTAAAAAAGAGGACATGCAGGGAACTGACAAGGACTTTTGGTTGAGTGATAAGATTCCTCATGCCTTTAACTATTACAATGGTGGCAAAATCACTGTCGAAAAATATGACGATGGTTCTGACTACCATGATCCACATGGTATGCATATAGCAGGAATCCTTGCCGGAAATGATACTGATGAAGATATAGCTAAGTACAATGGTATAGACGGAATAGCACCAAATGCTCAAATCTTTTCTTACAAGATGTACTCAGATTCAGGCGATGGTTTTGCTGGTGATGAAACAATGTTTCATGCTATCGAAGATGCAATCAAGCATAAGGTTGATGTAGTATCCGTATCTTCTGGATTTACAGGAACAGGTCTTATAGGTGAAAAATATTGGCAAGCAGTTAGGGCTTTAAGAAAAGCAGGTATCCCTATGGTAGTTGCTACTGGTAACTACGCAACATCAGCTTCAAGCTCCTCATGGGACTTGGCTGTTAATAACCAACTAAGGATGACCGATACAGGAAATGTAACAAGGACTGCTGCCCATGAAGATGCCATAGCTGTTGCATCAGCCAAAAATCAAATAGTAGAGTTTGATAAGGTAAATATTGGTGGCGAAAGCTTCAAGTATAGAAATATCGGTACCTTCTTCGATAAGGATAAGATTATTACAAATGAAGACGGAAGCAAGCTATCTGACAAAGTAAAATTTGTTTATATAGGAAAGGGTCAAGATGAAGATCTAGTTGGTCTTAATCTTAAAGGCAAAATTGCCGTTATGGATAGAATCTATACCAAAGATTTAAAATATGCCTTCAAAAGAGCTGCCGATAAGGGTGCTCGTGCAATCATGGTTGTAAATACAGTTAACTACTACAACAGAGATAACTGGACAGAGCTTCCAGCCATGGGCTACGAAGAAGATGAAGGAACAACTTGCCAAGTATTTTCAGTATCTGGTGATGATGGACTTAAAATTTGGAATATGATTGATCCAGCCAATAAAACAGAAGTTAAGAGAAACAAGAAAGAAGACTTCAAAGATAAGCTTGACCAATACTATCCAATTGATATGGAAAGCTTCAACAAAAACCGTCCAAAACTTGGCGATGAGAAAGAGCTTGACTTTAACTTTGCTCCTGATACAGACAAGGAACTTTACAAGGAAGAAGTAATCGTGCCAGCAGCTTCTACATCTTGGGGCCCAAGGGTTGACCTCCTCCTAAAACCAGATGTATCTGCACCAGGAAAAAACATCAAATCAACTCTAAATGTAATTGATGGCAAATCAACCTATGGTTATATGTCAGGAACAAGTATGGCAACACCAGTAGTTGCAGCATCAACAGTATTGATTAGACCAAAACTAAAAGAGATGCTCGAAAAACCTGTCTTAAAAAACCTAGAAGGTGACGATAAAATCGACTTAACCACTCTTACAAAGATTGCCCTACAAAACACAGCAAGACCAATGATGGATCCAACAGCTTGGAAGGAAAAATCACTATATTATGCTTCACCAAGACAACAAGGTGCAGGTCTAATTAACGTTGCCAATGCACTAAGAAGTGACGTTATAGCAAGCTTTAAAAATGTTGATTCCGAAGGTCTAGTAAACTCATATGGTTCTATCTCACTTAGAGAAATCAAGGGTGAAAAGAGATATTTCACAATCAAGTTGATTAATACATCAGATAGGCCTCTAACCTTTAAGGCTTCATCATCTGCAATCACAACAGATTCCCTAACCGATAGGCTAAAACTTGATGAAACTTACAAGGATGAAAAATCAGCAGACGGTAAACAAATTGTTCCAGAAATTCATCCAGAAAAGATTAAGGGTGCAAATATTACATTTGACCATGATGTATTTACAATTGCTCCAAACTCTTCATATGATTTGAAAGCAGTATTAAATGTAGGAGATGCCAAAGATAAGGACCAATTTGTAGAATCCTTCATAAGACTTGAATCCAAAGAAGAACTCGAGGCAATGTGTGGCGATAAAAACAAGACAGTATTCCAACCATCTCTATCAATGCCACTTATGGGCTTTGCTGGAAATTGGAACAAGGAGCCAATCCTTGACAAGTGGGCTTGGGAAGAAGGCTCTAAATCAAAAACCATGGAAGGTTATGATGATGATGGCAAACCAAAAATACCTGGAACCTTGAACAAGGGTATAGGTGGAGAACACGACATTGATAAATTCAATCCAGCTGCCGTTATCCAAAACAGAAAAGATGGAGATACTAAATCACTCGACCAAGACCCTGAACTATTTGCACTAAATAACAACCAAGGCTTATTTGATCCATCACAAAGTGAATCAAAAGTGGCAAGAGTTTATCCGCTCGACTCTAAGGGACAAACCCAAGAAGTTCAAATAGAAAGAGCATTAACCCCATCTCCACTTGTTCTAAGAAGTGCAGAAGAAGGCCAAATCTCAATAGTAAATACTGACAAAGAGGGCGAAGGTCAAAAAGACCTCAAGGTCGTAACAAGAGAGCACTTCATCAGAGGAATCCTAAACTCAAAGAGAAATGACGCTAAGGGTATTAAGTCATCCAAGCTAAAAGTTTTGGGAGATTTGAGATGGGATGGTCTTATTTACAATCCTAGAGGTAGAGAAGAAGGCGCTAATGATAATAATAACCAAGACTTGGAAACAAAACTTAGGGGTCAATTTGAACCAATAGCTGAGGGACAATACTTCTACAAGTTCAAATATAGATTAACCAAGGATTATCCATGGCAAGTTTCTTATATACCAGTAAAAATTGACAATACAGCTCCAACAATTGTCGATGTTGATTTCTCCAACCCAGACAAAATCAAATTAATAGCAAAAGATACCTACCACAAGGTAAAAGATAAGTACAAAAACGAAACCTTGTTTGTAAGAGATCAAAAAGACCATCCAGATAAATTTGAAGAAGTAGCCAACGAAGTATGGTATGCAGGTGCAGCTATAGTTGACGAGAATGGTGATGTTGAAAGAAACCTTGATGTTAAATATGCCGGAGAAGGCGAAGGAAGACACAGAAAGCTTGATGAAAAAGGAAATACTATCTACGAAATTAAAGGAGCTGGAGATTTAAGAGGAAAAATCATAGAAGTAATCGCCCTAGATGGTGCAAGCAACTTCACCAAAATCCATAGGATTAAATTTGATACTAAGCCTAATGAAAATGGAATGATTTCTTATTACTTAGTAGATCCTGATAAAGATTTTTCTTCTTACAAAAAACTAGGTGAAATTTCTGAAGAAAAACTCAAAAATGCCAAGAGTCCAAAGGCTTTAAATAAGGCAGAAGAAAAGAAAGATACTGTTGAGGAAAATCCTATAGAGGGACCTTCAAAGCTAGATTTAGACAAAGAAATCTCTACTGTTAGAGGCTTTGAAGATAAAGACCTAAAGAAACTAGTTAAAAAGAAATATAAAGAAGTAGTCGACTATGTAAATGGCGGAAAAATAAAAGTAGAGCTTGAATATCAATATGATGAAAATGGAAAAATAAAAGCCTATGAAGATGGAAGTCCTCTAGAATATGAAACTGAGAAACTTGATGATGTTAAATCAAGGCTTGGTGGAGTATTAAGCCCATCAAAGGATGGTCATTTTGAAATTCTTGGAAAAGTAAGCAATGTATCCAAAGATGCTAAGGCTTACTATGGTAATGACTTTAAATTAATAGAAATTAAAGCAAGTAAATACGACCCACAAACCAAAACTCTAACCTTTGACTTGTTTAAAAACACCAATGATGTAGTAGATGGTCTATCCTTTACTGGAGATATGAATATTATAGTAAAAGATAAGGATCAAACAAAAGCTAAAACTATAATAAGAATGCCAGAAAAGAAGGATGAAGCCGAGGAAGCTTCGCCATATGCTTCAAGCTACGGAAATATTATAGAACTAGGTGAAGGCGAACTAACAAAAGTAGAACCAAAAGATCCAAGTGCGATGGATACAAACAAGATGTTCTTCGATAAGAAATCGGGTCACTATGTATTAAATGATAATATGATTGTAAGAAAGGGATATGCCCTAAGAGTTACTACATTTAATCCAGGAAAAACTGACATGATTGATAGCAATGGTCTTTATAGCAAGGAAGATATAGAAAAAATTCAAAAGACTGCCCCTAACATCAAGGCCCTATCACAAAAAACAATCTACTGCGATAGTAGAAATGTTAAAGATGGAAGAAGCGCTCAATCAGTCCTCATGTCAGCCTTGGACGGCTTTAATATAGTTAGATATCAAGTCTTTACATTCAAAACTAATGATAAGGGAGAGGCTATAGATAAGGATGGAAAGCTTGTAGATGATCCTTCTAAACTAGTTCTTCTTGGCAAAGATGGCAAGGAATATATTGGAGATGATAAATCCAACGTAGAAGCCATCAAGGAAGACGGAGCTATGCTATTTATAGATGCAAAACCAGTAGATTTGACTATGGATAGAAACTATTTCAATCCAACAAGGGACAATAAAATCTATGTAAGAAAACCAGAATTCTATTTAAGAGGAAAAATAGGAGATAAGGGTGGTTTCAACTGGGAAATGAGAGTTAATGAGTCAGTCGTAGACAACTACCTAATCTATGGTGATCTACACATAGATAATACAAGAGACTTTAACATTAAGCTTAATGTAAAAGATGGGGACATCATGGACTGGGGAATGAAGGACTACAAGGCTAATGGCTTCCCAGACAAGGTCAAAGATATGGATGGCAATGTCTATCTACAAACTGGTTATAGTAATCTTAATGCCAAGGCTGTTGGAGTTCACTATCAATTCCTCTATGATACTGTAAAACCAGAAATTGAACAAAAAGATGATGGTAACATAGCTATTGAATATGAAAAAGATAAATTTATCAAATTCAATGTTACAGATAAGAGAGATGGCGATAAAGCTGGAGAAATCCAAGACAAACAAATCTTTGTAAATGGTAGAGCATACAAGTCCTTAGAAGATATCAAAGATATAAAAGATGATAAGCTAACAATCAAGTTTGTAGTAAAAGACTTTGCAAACAATACTAGGGTAAAGGAATTTAGCTTTGACAAAAAAGCTGAATCATTGACTCCTATAGCTCCAGAAAAAGTCAAGATTACAATAGATAATAAGGAAAATGAACTTGTAAAGGGAGAGGATTTCCAATTACCAGAATACAAGGGAGAACTTCCAGAAGGTAAAGGCTTCAAGGGTTGGAAAGTCAAAGACAAAGACGGAAAAGAAGAAATTAAAGCACAAGGTTCCTTCCTATTTGCTATGGCTGATTTAAGTGTTGAACCATACTTCTACGAGCTTCCAAAAGAAGTTAAAGAAGAAAATAAACAAACTTTTGATGAAACAAAGAAAAAAGATGAGGATTATTCAAAGATTTGGAATATAACTTGCCCAAGTGATACTGAAGTACCTTCAGAAAATCCACAAATTCCAGAAACAAATATATCTCATAAGAGTGAAAATCCAAAAGACAATCAAGGATTAGTAGTAGAGACAAGCTCAGAGACTAAAAAGCTTAAAGGAGATCCTTCAAAAGACGATAACTTAGTTCAAAGTCCAAGGGAAGATAAGGAGAAAGAAGAAGCTCCATCAAAAGCCCAAAAAGAAGAAGCAAGGGAAAATAAGACCCAAAGAAGTGATGACAAATCACAAGCTAACAATGAGAAAGCTCCAACAAATACAAATGTTAAAACAGGAGTAGAGAGCCTATCATCAGTAGTTATGGGACTATTTGCAGCAAGCCTTGCCTTATTCAAGACTAAAAAAAGAAAATAAAAAGACCTAATATAAGCTAAGCAAATATTAGATCTTATGCCAGAGTTAGCGTGAAGCTTGCTCTGGTATTTTTTTGCTATCAAGTTTTCTATGAGAAAATCAGTTCTAGAATCTTAATAAAATAATTCGCAGAAAGATTTTCAAATTAAAAGCCCTCGATAAATTTGAGGACTTTTAGCTCTATCTTTTGCTATCCATATCAGCCTTGATAGCCTTAGCAAGGGCTTCGATTTCTTCTACTTGTTCCATCTTCACACCAGAATTAATTTTAACATCTTCACCTACATAATCAAGCTTAGCTTGAGATAGGATTTCCTTAGAAATCTCGAGACTTCTTCCGCCCCAAGACCAGTTGTTTAGGAAAGAAACAGTTTTATTGCTAAAGCCTGTTCCAACAAGTTCCCTTAGGAAGGCATCCATCTTGTAGTAAAGACCAGAGTTGTAGTTGATTGGTGCAAATACTGAGTGAGAGAATCTGTGGCAGTCACTAATTGGATAAGAAACATCCCAAGCAGCGACATCATAAATCTTGATATTTTCAACCCCTAGCTCAGCTAGCTTTGTTGCAAGAATGTCGGCTGCTTCTTCGGTATCTCCATACATTGATGCGTAAACTATAACCACACCTTCTTCTTCTGCTGTAAAGGTTGACCACTTGTTATACTTATCCATTATGAAGTTTATAGATTCTTCGTCCTTATAAACAGGACCATGGAGAGGAAGGATGGCATTAATAGCAAGGCCGTCGATTTTCTTGAAGGCATTTTGTACCATCTTGCCAAACTTACCAACGATGTTTATATAATATCTTCTAGCTTGATCTAGCCAATCACCCTTGTGGATAACATTCTTAGCATCTACATGACCTTCTATTACATTAAAGGCACCAAAAGCATCTGCTGAGAAGAGAAGACCTTCAGTTGTTTCGTAAGTCATCATAACTTCTGGCCAGTGAACCATTGGAGTGAAAACAAATTTGAGATTTCTCTTACCGATATTTAACTCATCCCCATCTTTTACTTCCACATATCTATCCTTAAATTCATCATTATAGAATTGTTCATAGAACTTGAAGGTCTTGGCATTGCCGACAAATTTAGCATTTGGCCATTCTCTCAAACAAAAATCAATATTTCTACAGTGGTCTGGCTCCATGTGCTCAACAATTAAATAATCTAAGTCTTCTCCGTTAAGAGCTGCCTTGACATTATCTATATATCTTCTAGTAAAGGCTGCATCTACTGAATCAAACAAAACGTTCTTTTCGTCCTTAATAAGGTAAGAGTTGTAGGAAACCCCATTTGTCAATTCGAACATATTTTCGAATCTGTCAATCCTTCTATCGTTAACTCCAACCCAATAGATATTATCTAATATTTCTACTATATTGTGCATCTTATCTCCTTTGAAACTCCTTTTATCTGTTTTGTTACATTATTAACTATACCAGCTATTTAGGAAAATTAAATTATATATTAATGATTATTATTATCAGTAATAATCTAAAAAAAATTAAATTTTGTATTTTGACAAATAATTATGTTAGAAATAATTTATTTGGGTATAAATAAGGTGAAAACAATTACAAAAACTTGCCAAACATATACAATTCGGCTGATATAATTTGTAAATTTTAAATTAAGGAGAAATAATGTCATATAATTTACCAAGAGATTTAGAAGAATTTAGAAAAGTTGTTAGGGACTTTGCTGAGGAAAAAATTAGACCCATAGCATTTCACTTAGACCAAAGCAAGGAATTTCCAAAAGAAATAGTGAGACTTATGGGCGAGATGGGCCTAATGGGAATTCCATTTCCAGAAAAATATGGTGGAGCAGGTCTAACAAATGAGCATTACGCCATAGCTGTTGAAGAATTATCAAGAGTAGATGGTGGAGTAGGTGTAATTTGTTCAGCCCACACCTCACTGGGTACTTGGGGAATTAACGAATTTGCGAATGAAGAACAAAAAGAAAAATATCTAAGACCCCTTCTTACAGGTAAGTCAATAGGTGGTTTTGGTCTAACAGAAGAAAATGCTGGTTCAGACTCTGCAGGAACTCAAACTACAGCAGTTCTAAAGGGAGATCACTACATCCTAAATGGTAAGAAAATCTTTATAACCAACGCCCCAGAAGCTCAAACTTATCTAGTAACAGCAGTTACTACACCTGGCAAGGGCAATCATGGTATATCCATGTTCATAGTAGATAAGGACTTCGAAGGTTTTACCTTCTCCGAGCCTTATGACAAGCTAGGTATCAGATCATCAGTTACAGCTGAGCTTCACTTTAATAATGTTAAAGTTCCAAAAGAAAATCTTCTTGGTGAAGAAGGCAAGGGCTTCAAATATGCTATGATGATTCTTGATGGTGGTAGGATTGGCATAGCTTCCCAAGCCCTAGGTATAGCCCAAGGCGCTTATGAATCTGCCAAAGATTACGGCCTAAATCGTGAGCAATTCGGACAAGCTATTGCAAGAATGCAACACAATGCCTTTATCCTAGCAGATATGGCAACTGAATTAAAGGCTGCAAGATTGTTAATCTATGATGCAGCAAGGAAGAAAGATAGACATGAACCTTATGGTAAGGATGCTGCTATGGCTAAGCTTTTTGCATCAGATATGGCAGAAAAACTTACCAGCAAGGCCCTCCAACTTTACGGTGGCTCAGGCTTCATCAAGGGAGTAGATGTTGAAAGATACTACAGAGACTCAAAGATTACTCAAATCTATGAAGGAACAAATGAGATTATGAGATTGGTGATCTCATCCTATATCCTACCTAGAGAAGAAAAAAAGGAAGTTAAGAAAGAAACTGTAAAGAAGAACAAATCTCAAGTTGGAGAAAGAAAACTTCAAATTTTTAAGGGCGATGAAAAGGAAGCTGCTAAGAAATTAGTGGAGGCCCTAAAGGCTCAAGGATTTAGTTTTGATAAAAAAGACATCGACCTAGAAGGCGATATAGACAATGCCCAATCAGCTGTAGGAGCAGGTATGGGAATTGGCGAAGAGCAAAACCTAGAGATGATTAAAGAATTGGCAAAGGAAACTGGCTCAGTTCTAGTATCATCAAGACCAGCTGCCCAAGTTAGAGGATATGTTTCTAGCGATAGATTTATCGGCCTATCTGGCAAGAAATTTAAGGGTAAACTCTACATCGCTGTTGGTATATCTGGAGCTATGCAACACCTAAGAGGAATAACAGATGCTGGAACAATAGTAGCTATAAATAATGACGAAAGCGCAAACATCTTTAACAACTGTGACTTTGGAATAGTAGGCGACTTCCACAAAGTAGTACCTGCCCTAATAGAAGAAATTAAAAATGCATAGATAGAAAATCCATAAGAAAAGAGGCTTAGGCCTCTTTTAACTTGTAAAAAATTCAGGGATTGGCTTTTATAGATTAGAGTTAGTAAATAGATATTGCTAGTAAGGCAATATATGCAAACGATTATTATAAGAAAACTCTTCGCTATTATTGACAAAGAAAATACTTGAGTTTATAATGGAGAAAACATTATCATAAATTTTGCCGGCAATGATATGTTTTTACTAAAGTTATATAATCTCATAATCTGGATGAGAGTTTCTACGACTTACCGTAAATAAGTGGCTATGGCTTTTAGTTGAATCGATAATAAGAAATCGATTCTATGTACTTAATTACAATTTAGAAAAATTATGAAGGAGGATCCTTATGGACTCAAAAACAAATGGTTTTCTAAGTAGGTTTTTTCATCTTGATAAAAACAATACTAACGTAAAAACAGAAATAATCGCTGGAATCACAACTTTTATCACTATCGCTTATGTTTTGATAATTAACCCTCAAGTTCTCGCAACCCCTTTTAATATAATGGGTGATGCAAGTATGGCTGAAAAAGTATCTAATGGGGTCTTTATTGGAACATGTCTCGGTGCCTTTATCGGTACAATTCTCGTAGCTCTTTATGCAAAACTACCTTTCGCCCAAGCTCCAGGTATGGGACTAAGTGCATTTTTCGCCTACACTACTATGCTTGGAATGGGATATACATATCCTCAAGCTCTCGTTATAGTTTTCATTTCTGGTCTACTTTTCATAGTAATAACTGCCCTCGGTATTAGGGAGGCTATTATCCGTGCCATTCCTGATGCTATAAAACTCGCCATGACTCCAGGTATAGGCTTGTTTATTACCATAATCGGCCTAAAAAACGCAGGTCTTGTCGTTAAAAACGAAGCAACCCTTGTCGCTCTAGTCGATTTTGCCAAATGGACAGGTCAGGAAAAAGAGTTGATTTTTGGGGCTGTTTTATCTCTAATCGGATTATGTCTGATTACAGTCCTAAGTCATAAGAAGGTAAAGGGAGCGATTTTAATTTCAATAATATTAACTACTCTCATAGGAATCCCTATGGGCATAACCCACATTTCCAATTTTAGTCTTGATATAGCTTCAAAGCTTAACGATTTTTACGAAATATCCTTCTTTAATTTAGACTTTGCAGGTCTCTTTAAGGGCTCTGATATGTGGACAAATATTTTTACAGTAACTATGCTTGTTCTAAGCTTTTCTCTTGTAAATATGTTTGACTCCCTTGGTACCCTTCTTGCAGCCGCCAAACAATCAGGTTTAGTTGATAAAGATGGAGAAGTCATTAATTTAAAGCAAGCACTTATGAGTGATGCGATTTCAACTGCAGCTGGTGCCTTGGTTGGAACATCAACCGTAACAACAGTTGTAGAATCATCAGCAGGCATAGCAGAGGGTGGAAGGACAGGACTTACCTCGCTTACAACAGCGGCCCTATTCTTGTTATCTATAATCTTCGTTCCACTAATTGCTATAATCCCAGCCCAAGCGACAGCTCCAGCTCTAATTTTTGTTGGCGTATTAATGTTATCAGGTGTTAAGGATATAGACTTTGATGATTTGACAAATGCCCTTCCAGCTTTTTGTACAATCGTCTTTATGCCTTTTACCTATTCCATAGCAAATGGTATAGCCCTAGGTCTGATAACTTTCTGTATAGTAAAGGCATGCACAGGTCAAAGCAAGGAAATAAAACCACTAACCTTAATTATAGCTCTAACTTTTGTCTTTAGATATGCCTTTATAACCTTAGGATAGGAGAATAAATGACAAATTTTGTTTTAAAGGGAAATATTTTATATAGTAAAAATAAGGATGAGATTAACTTTTTTGAAAATTCATATCTAGTTTGCCAAGAAGGCCTAAGTAAGGGAGTTTATGAAAACTTACCTGACGAATACAAAGACTATGAGCTTATTGATTATTCAGGAAAAATCATCATGCCTGGTCTAGTCGACCTTCACATCCACGCCCCTCAGTACAATTTTAGGGGCTGTGGTATGGACTTAGAGTTACTAGACTGGCTAAATACTTACACCTTTGTAAGTGAGGCTAAGTTTAAGGATACAAACTATGCGAGAAAATCCTACGAGAGATTTGTTGATTATATAAGGAAGGGACCAAATACTAGATCAGTTATCTTTGCAAGCCTTCATGTCGAATCGACCATAATTCTAATGGATCTTTTGGAAAAATCTGGCCTTGTTACTTTCGTAGGCAAGGTTAATATGGATAGGAATGGAGGGGCTGACCTTGAAGAAGCCGATGCAGATTTTTCAGCTAAGGCTACCCTTGATTGGCTACATGCCATAAAAAACAGGTACGAAAACACTTATCCAATCTTAACTCCAAGATTTATCCCATCATGCACAGATGAGCTTCTTAGAAAGCTAAAAAAAATCAAGGACGACTACAAGCTTCCTATCCAATCCCACCTATCAGAAAATTTAGGTGAAATAGAATGGGTAAAGGAACTTATCCCAGAGTCCAAATTTTACGGGGATGCCTATGATATGTTCGACTTGTTTGGAAAGACCAACAAGACTGTCATGGCCCACTGCGTTTATTCTAAGGAAGATGAACAAAAACTTATAAAAGACAACGGAGTTTTCATAGCCCATTGTCCAGACTCAAATACCAACCTCACATCAGGTATAGCTCCAGCAGGAAAATACCTAAGGGAAGGTCAAAAAATAGGCCTTGGCTCTGATGTAGCTGGAGGAAGCCACGCTTCAATCTTTAAGGCCATGGCAGATGCAATCAAGGTTTCAAAATTAAGATACAGACTTCTTGATGATTCAATTAAGGCCCTTAGCCTAGAAGAAGCCTTCTATATGGGGACACTAGGAGGGGGAGAATTTTTCGGCAAGGTCGGCTCCTTTGATAAGGATTACGAATTTGATGCAATAGTAATTGATGATCGAAGATTTCTAGAAGAAGACTATTTTAGCCTAATTCAAAGGCTAGAAAGAATAATCTACCTATCAGAAGATAGGGATGTTATTGGAAAAATTGTAAGAGGAAAAAAATTATTCTAAAAAGAGGGCTAGCCTAGGCTAGCCCTTGATATTTTCTCTAATAAATTCGATTAGGCCTTCTATCAAGTCATCAGAAGTCTTGTAGATTCTTGGCTTATCGAAAACATTACCGTCCTTATCCATATAGGAAAGACCAGTTATTAGCTTGTTTATATACAAAAAGTCGTTTTGGAAGACGTCTTTTTTTATTTCGCAAATCTTATCTTCTCTATCATTACCATTAAGTCTTATATCTGTATATAATTGAAAAATTGGGATGCCTCTTTCAAAGGCTATGCCCATCTCTCCAGCAAGGCCCAAATCTTCTGTATCCATAAGGCCAATCAAAAGGTCAGCTTCCTTGAGCCTCTTGTAGTCAGCCCAAAGAATATCATAACCATTAGCGAAACCTGCCGCCTTATCATTTATACTTAGATTATCGGCTGGATTATATAGGTCGATTTTATCGCCAAATTCTTTTTCTAGGGCATCTTGCACCTTTTTGGCTTGATATCTTTGTCCTTCTATAAATAAGTCACATCCTAAATATATTTTCATAATTTTCACCTCCCATCTATTATAACAAATAAAAAAATTTACTAAAACTATTTTATAAAATATAATAAGAATAAGAGAGGTGCTTATGAAAAAAAATATAAAAATTCTATCAACAAATTTCGATATAAGCCTAGGTAATGTAAGCGAAAACCTTGCTTCTATCAAAGATATAATAAAAAAAGCTGACAAATACGGGGTAAACATCCTATCCCTTCCAGAATTGTGCCTAACAGGAGCTTCCCTTTATGATTTATATAAGGAAGATGTATTAATAGAAAGGGTCAAAGAAGCGATCATTGACCTAAAAGCTTTCTCCAAGGACTATGATCTTCTCATAAGTCTAGGTGCTCCCCTAAGAGAAAATGGCAAGCTCTACAATACCATGCTTTTTATTAAGAAGGGTGAGCTTATAACAAGCTTTGTCAAAGAAAATCTCAAAGCCTACGAAAAAAACATCTTTTGTAGCGAAACTCCAAACTATTTTAGCCTAGGATCTAGTGAAGTTCCTGTAAATATGATTTATCCAGCAGAAATTTCAGGTATCAGGATTGGAGTAGTTATAGGAGAAGATGAAAGAGATGCCATAGCAACTTCCTTGGTCTTTAAGGAAATGGGGGTCGATTTAATCTTAAATCCTAACGCCTATGAGAAAACAGTCCAATCAAACAGACAAAGCCTTAGCGATATAAGCTACTTATCCAAGGGGCTTGTCTATGTATCATCAGGAGCTGGCAGGGGAGAATCTAGCACAGATTCAGTCTATCAGGGCTTAAATGTAATAGCTTATGATGGAGAAATAATCGAAAGTCGTGTAAATGACTCAGTAATCCTTATCAAAAATTTTGAAATTGATGAAAATAGCCCTACAGCCTTTAAGAAATTTACTGACGAGAAAAATAAAGTAGCTAAGTTTCCTTATCTTCCAAAAGAAGCAAATAAAAAAGAATTTGTAGGAGATATAATGGAAATAGGAAGCTCTGCCCTCCTAAGTAGGATGAAAAAAATCGGAGTCGAGGATGTATTCTTGGGAGTATCAGGTGGGCTTGATTCTACCATGACCCTACTTTTCATAAACGAAGCCTACAAGAAGGCTGGCCTTCCAAAAGAAAAAATCCACGCCTACACCATGCCTGCCTTTGCTACAAGTAAGAGGACTAAGTTAAATGCCTTTTATTTATGCCAAGCCTTGGGAATTGACCTAAAAGAGATAAACATATCCGAAGCAGTAAAAATCCACCTAGCAAATATTGGCCATGACCTTAAAAGTCAAGATGTGGCTTACGAAAATGCCCAAGCAAGGGAAAGAACCCAAGTCCTCCTTGACCTAGCCAATATGTACGGGGGAATAGTAATAGGAACTGGCGATTTATCAGAATGTATGCAGGGCTTTGCAACCTTCAATGGAGATCATATAAGTAACTACTCCCTAAACTCAAGTCTAACTAAGACCCACTTGCGTTTCATAGTAACTTACCTTGCCGAAAACACAGACAATGACAAACTAGCTAAAGTTCTAAAAGATATAGTAGAAACTCCAATCTCTCCAGAACTAAAAAATGAAACTGATGATAAAATAAGCCAAAAAACTGAAGACATCATAGGCCCTTACGAGCTAATAGATTTCTTTATCTACCATCACCTCAAAGACAAAAAAAGTCCAAGAGAAATCCTAGCCTTGGCAAAATCCGCCTTTGGGGATGACTATAAAGAAGAAGTCATAAAAAAATGGTTAACCTCCTACTTCAAGAGATTTGCAGCCTCCCAATTCAAGAGAGCAACTGCAGTAGATGGGCCAAACATCACAGGACTTTCAACATCACCTAGACTAGGCTATAAAATTGCCTCCGATATGGCTTCTACTTTGTACTTGGAAGATATAAATGAATAAGAAAAAAATCGCCACAGGCCTAGGACTCCTTGCCCTAGGTCTAGGCTTTTATATCGACAGGCAATGCTTCTACGCCAAGGAAAAAAGAATTGATCTTAGAAATCCCAAGGTCAAAGGAGAAATAAGGATTACCCAAATATCCGACCTCCACTCCAATGTCATAGCCAATCTAGATGACATGCTAAGAAAAATCAGACAATTCAATCCCCACTTTATAATCCTAACTGGCGATATCATCGATTATGGAACAGAAAGAAAAATAGAAAGAAGCCTATTTTTTCTTAAAAATCTAAGAAAACTTGAAATTCCTACTTTTTTCATATCAGGTAACCACGAAGAAAAAGGCCCCAATCTCGATTACTTTGTAAGTCAGATGGAAAAACTTGGCATAGTCTATCTATTTAATGATGGGGTAAAATTTTCTGTAGGAGACAATATAATAAATCTCTATGGCACAGGCCACTATGCTAGATTTTATGAAAAATATAAACCAAAAGATGATAATATCAACATCATCCTAAGCCACCTATCAAAATCAATAAGAGATGATCAAATAGATGACTTCGACTTTATCTTCTCAGGTCATACCCATGGCGGTCAAGTAAGATTACCAATAATCGGTGCCCTCCTAAGCCCAGCAGAGGGAATCTTGCCAGATTACGATATGGGAGTATTCCCTTACAAAAAAGGTATAATATATGTCGATAGCGGACTAGGAAACACCTTCCTACCACTGAGATTTCTAGATCCTGTGGGCTATTCCAACATAAGCATAAAAAATGGGTCTGTAGTTTAGTGGCAAAACAAGGGTGTCCGAAGCCAAAGATGGGGGTTCGATTCCCTCCAGACCTGCCAAAATATCAGTTCTATGACAGAGCTGATTTTTATTTGCGAATTTGCCTTCATATAGCAAAGTTTAAAGCTAAATTTATAAAAATAGTTCTATGTTACAGAAATGTAGACAAAACAATTAATAGTAAGCTTGAACAAGTTGAATCCCTCAACGTTCCAGCGACTAAAGCTACATCCACCTTATCCGATATACCAAAGAGTCCTAATAGAGGATCATCAAAACTTGAAGATACTATCGTAAAGATCATAGACCTTCAAGGAGAAATCAATAGGGATATAGATAAGTTGTTAGATTTGAAAAAGAAATCGTAAGAACAATAAAAAAGATAGAAGATAAAGAACTTCAAGTAGTTTTAGAAAAAAGATATCTTTGTTTTGAATCTTGGGAGAAGATAGCGGTTGAGATGAATTACTCAATTAAGCATATCTTTAGACTTCATAGTAAGGCTTTGAAAAATAAAGAAGTATAAAAAATCGGGTGACGCATAAATGCATCACCCGCAAAACTTTCGTCTTCAATTCGTACTATTGTTATAGTAGCAATTTTAAAACTTGTCTAGGATATCATGGTGTCCAATATCTAAAAGGAATATCAACTTATTATTTTCATAGAACCAAATAATGCGAATATCCATATTCACAGAAGATTCCCATATTCCATCTGTACCTTGTATCTTCTTGGTTCTTAAAGATGGATGGGTAGGATTTTCTACGAAAAATTTAAGTTTCTTTTTCATTTGTATCTTTTCAGTATCAGATAGTTTTTTATAATGTTTTTTAAAGGCTTTCGAATAAGTAATTTTATAGGACATTACTTATCTAACTCCTCAAATAGAGAGTCAATGGAATCAAAGATTGGCCTTTCTCCATTTTTTATAGATTCTTTAATTTCTTTTACTTCAGCTTTTAAATTTTTTATGACGTGTTCTGGATAGATTGCAACTGGAACAAGTACAATTTTTCCCTTATCTTCTATGACTTCAAATTGATCGCCTTGATTTAATTCCATAGATTTTACTATGTCTTTTGGGATAGTAACTTGTGATTTAGCTTTTAGTTCAACCAACATAAGAAAACCTCCTTAGTTAGAAATTCATACTTTCTAACTAAATTATATTTTCTTCTAATGAACAAGTCAAGTGGAGAGTAAAGTTGATAGAATGAGAGTAAGTAGTTGTAGTATAGTTAAAATAGCAAAAGAATAATAAAACGAGCCTTGGAGATTAAATCTTCGAGGCTTTTAATATTTAGAGGTGTTTAAATGCCAAGCAAACCTAAGAGACCATGTTCTAATCCAGCTTGTCCAGAATTAGTTGCTGGACGATTCTGTAAGAAACATGAGAAAGAATACAACATAAACTATGAAAAATATAAACGAGATCCTAACACTCATAAGCGTTATGGAAAAGCGTGGAGAATTATTAGAAAAAGATATGTAGCAGAGCATCCACTTTGTGAGATGTGTTTAAAAGAAAATAGAATGAAAAAGGTAGAGGAAGTTCATCACATACTTCCTCTTTCTCGTGGTGGAACTAATGACGAAGGTAATCTTATGAGTCTTTGTAAATCATGTCACTCAAAGATTCACGCAAGGAGTGGAGATAGATTAAATAATAAAAACGAGAGATAGAATCTTCTATCTCTCGTTTAATGGAACTAATAGCTAAGAGTACCGCAGTTGTGATTGCCCCATCCATCTTTGATGGCTTTTCCAATAAGATAATTAATATCAGCAATAGATGGAATCCTAGCTTGTCCTCGTGCAGCTTGAAGAGTACCATCTGGACGCTTCCAAATAAATCGGTATCCGTTTTCTTCGTTTCCATCTCCATACTCATATCGGACATATTGGAAACAAAGATTCCAACTATCAGTTTCACCAATTTGTGCCTCATTTAAAACGACCACTCTTGTTTGATTCATAATGACCTCCTCATAAGTATCTGATAAGCAACTGATAAGTATATAATAATATATTTTTATAAAGACGTCAATAAAAATTTTATATTTTTTTAGAAGGGAGGGGGAGTCTTAATCTCTACGACTGATTTCCCTAGCAAGGGTGCCTTTCTCTCACGCACAGAAAACGGGTTCAAAGGCCCTATTAATGCCCTAACTCAATATCTATGATTTTGTTGGTAGGTCAGATGTCGCTTTGTTTCAAATCTTTGATTTTTCAAAAAGCGACGAAAGAGAGAATAAAAAAAGCCCTCTCCGTGGTCCGCATGTAGAAAATCTACATTAAGCGTGGAGAGGTTCTGTCGAATTGATTATAACATAGAACTAGTTAAAGTCAATACATTAGCAAAGAAAGAAAGTAGGAGCTGATGTTATCGTTAAATACAGAACATACAGATTTATAATAATGATATAAGTAAAGGAAATTTTGTTAAAGCTATTGATAATTGGGTTAATGAGATTTGATTAAAGCTTAAAATTAGAATAAGTATATAAATAAGACGCTTTAAATATAAATTGAAAACATAGCCCCATCATTAGGATGATTTCTATTGATGGGGCTATGTTTATTTTAGTTTTTAAATAGCTTATATTCATCATTTATGTACTATCTTCTGACAGTCAGGGCAAATTCCTGTAAATTCGAAGTTGTGGCCTGTTATTAGGAAGCCTGTTTCTTTTTGTATTTGCTCTTCTAGTGGATGGACAGGGCAGTTTTCTAGGATTATTTTTTTGTTGCATATGGTGCAAGTCATAAAGTGCTTGTGCTTTTCGTTGTTTAGTTGGTAGTAGCTTATGCCATCTATATTTGTGTTTCTTAGAAGGATTTCATTTTCTTCAAGAGTGTTAAGGTTCCTATAAATAGTGGACAAATCAACCCTGATGTCTTCTTTGATAAGTTCATAAATTTCGTCTGCTGATATAGGATTGTTGCATCCTAATAGGGTTTCTAGTATAAGCTTTCTTTGCTTAGTTATTCTCAAATTTTTTTTCTTTAGTAAATCTTCTATATTCAAAATCTTATCCCTCCTTATATATTATACAATTATTTGACAGATTGGAAAATAATAATATAATCATATTTGCAAATAGCTTGCAAAAAGAAAAGGAGATAATATGAAGGTAAAAAATATAGTAGCAGTATTGGCTCTAAGTTTTGTTTTAGGAGCTTGCGGCAACAATTCCGATAAAGAAAAGAGCCCAGATAAACAAGAGGCTAAACAAGAAACTAGCGTCAATGAAGAAAAGAAGGATGAGAAAAAGGCTGAAGATGCTAAGGAAGAAAGAGTTATTTATACATCATTTTTCCCAATATATAATCTAGCTAAACAAATAGCAGGAGATAAGTTTGAAGTTAAATCTTTTGTGAATTTAAAGACAGAAAGCCATGATTTTGAGCCATCTGCAAAAGAAATCGCAGAACTTTCTTCTACTAAGTTAATGTTTATTAATGGTGCCGGCATGGAAGAATGGGAAGGTGCTGTAAAGGATGCAGTCGATATTGACCTAGTAAATACAAGTAAGGATATTGACCTTATCAAGGCTAGTGAAGATGATCACGACGATCATGATCATGACCATGATAAGGATGAAGCGAAGGATGAGCATAAGGAAGAAGCTAAGGATGATGACCATGACCACGACCATCATCATGGCGAATATGACCCACATACTTGGCTAGATCCAGCTAATGGTAAGCTTCAAGCAAAGATAATTGCTGATAAATTATCAGAAATTGATCCTGCAAACAAGGATTATTATATGGCAAATTATGAAAAGATTGCCAAAGAGCTTGACGATATGGTTAAAGAATATAAGGAAAAATTTGCTAAGGTTGAAAATAAGAAATTCATAGTTCCTCACCAAGCTTTTGGTTATCTTGCAAGGGAGTTTAATCTTGAACAAATTCCACTAAATAGTCTAACATCAACAGGTGAAGCAGATGCTAAGGTATTAAAGGAAGTTGCAGATCTAGCAAAGGCTGCTAAGTTAAAGACTGTATTTTACGAGATGGGTGGTTCAGATAAGGAAGCTAAGACTCTAGCAGATGAAATTGGAGCAGAGGCTAAGCCAATTAACACCCTCGAGTTTGCAACTGATGATGAATTAAATTCAAACAAAACTTACCAAGAAATGATTAAGGAAAACCTAGAAGCAATCTATAAGTCCTTATCATAAATACAATTAGACCTATAAATCCTAAGAATTAAGTAACTTTAAGGGCAAAGAATTATTATATCTTTGCTCTTTCTTTTAATTTTTTATCTTAGACAAAGCTAAGATTTTTTAAGAATATATGGGTCAAGGGGTATAATGTAGTATATGAAATTGCTAGAGATTAAAAACCTTAAATTCGGGTATGAAGAAAATTTAATACTTAATGATATCAATCTCCAAATAGAAAAGGGTGATTTTATTGCGATTAGTGGGGAGAATGGTTCGGGTAAGTCTACTTTGATTAAGCTTATTTTGAAGGCAGAAAAAAAGGATTCTGGACAGATTAAAATTCTAGGCAAGCCTATCGAAGATTTTCATGAGTATGAAAAGATAGGCTATCTTCCTCAAGTTAGTGACTCATCTCAGATTGCCTTTCCTGTTACTTGCAAGGAATATGTAAGACTTGGCCTATACAAGGACTTTAATATTTTCAATATGGCGACAAAGAAAGTAGATCAAAAGGTTAAAAATGCCTTCTCCTCTCTTTCTATCGAAGATTTGATAAATAAGCCTTTCAACAAGCTTTCTGGCGGTCAGCAACAAAGGGTCATGATTGCAAGGGCTCTTGTTTCCACACCCGAGATGCTTATCCTAGATGAGCCTACTGTTGGCATAGATGCTAAACACAAAGAAGCTTTCCTAAAGCTTTTGGCCCATCTTAATAAAGACCAGGCAATTACAATCCTAATCATAAGTCACGAGATGGATCTAATAAGGGACTTGGTTAACAGAACCGTTGTTTTAAAGGAAGGAAGGCTAATTGATGCTTGAATATGATTTTATGAGAAGGGCCCTACTTGCAGGAGGAATGCTTGCAATAATTATCCCTATGATAGGCGTTGTAATGATTAATAGAAAGACTTCCATGATTGGCGATGCCCTAAGCCATTCATCCCTATCGGGCGTTGCCCTTGGACTAATTTTTGGTATAAATCCTCTTTGGTCCTCACTTCTTATTTGCGTTCTAGCAAGTTTTGCAATCGAGGTCATTAGGAGGAGATTTAAGCAATATGGCGATATGGCAACAGCTATAGTAATGAGTGCAGGTATAGGTCTCGCTGCCGTCCTATCCGACTTTACCCCAGGAGGTAAGAGCTTTGAATCCTTTATGTTTGGTTCAATTACCACAGTTAGCAAGGAAGACCTCAGACTAATTGGAATAATATTTGTTCTAGTCCTAGTCCTTTCTCTTTATTTTTATAATGCACTCTTGTACAATTCTATAAATCCGATGATGAGTAGGCTATCAGGAGTAAAGACTGACCTAGTAGATTCTTTCTTCACCCTAATTACTGCAATAACAGTTGCAATATCTGCAAAAACTGTCGGTGCCTTGATGATAAGTTCCCTTATGGTAATACCAGTAGCAAGTGCCCTCCTTATAGCCAAATCCTACAAGGCTTCCTACCTTATAGCGATAATTCTTTCTTTGATATTTATGCTAAGCGGCATAAGCATAAGTTTCTATCAGGGAATAAAACCAGGAGGAGCCATAGTCCTAATAGCGATAGGATTTTTATTAGTAATATCCTTATTTAGCTTGATAAAAAAGAAAATCCTTGTTAAGAAATGAATAAAAGAGACATAAGTATGAATCTATTTCAGATTATTACTCATGCCTCTTTTCTCTAATTATAATTATTTATTAATTTTTCATCACAAAATCTAAGGCCATCTATATGTTCGAATAAGTCATCTTTAATTTTTCGGCCTAGTGAATCTAAGACAAAATCAATACCTTCTCTTCTTGCGAGTTTGGCAGCAGGAACAAAGTCAGAGTCTCCTGCAATCAAGACGATTTTATCCACTTGCTTCTTATATGCTAAAGAGGCAATATCAATTCCGATTTTCATATCAACACCTTTTTGTTTAGATGTTAGATAAAAATCCTTAGTAGTTAATTCATCAATACTAAGACTTCTATTTATTATTTTTTTTACACTTTCATATTTTAAAGTATAATTAACTTCATTTTCTGAAAGTCTACCTAATCTCAAAGCTACTTTTCTCTTCTTCTTCAATTCATTTAAAAATTCATTCATCCATAGATACTGAGGGTGTTTTTTCATATTTATAACCTTCATTGTTAGGGGGTCATATACGCTTGTATCAAGAGGAGGACAATCATAATAGAATATTCTATATAAATCATAGTATATATCTTCTCTTCTGATTTTTTCTTTTAAATGCCTCATACAATATGTAATCAGCATCTTAGCATCTTTTTCAGGACTATCTTCCTTTAATGCTTTTAAGGCTACTTTCCTGTAGTAACCTCCATCCACTAATATCGCTGCTTTCATTTTCGCTCCTATTAATAAAAAATCCTTGGTTTCGAAAATTCCCTTAGGGTGGGATATCTAATGCCAAGGATAAATATCATTGATTACAACATATCGTTGTTCATTTATATAATATCTTGAAACTTGTCTTTTGTCAAGCAGCTTTCAAATTAGACTTTCTTTATATACCTAAGCCCTAAGGAGGGGGACTTTATAGTATAATGTTTATATAAGGAAGGTATTATGAAGATTATTATATCACCAGCTAAAAGATTTAAACATTTTGATAATTTTAAGACAGAGAAGATTTTGTTTGAGGATAAGACGAGATTACTTGTTGATGAGATTAGAAAGCTTAGCCTAAATGATTTAGGCAATCTCAATCAGACCAACGACGAGCTTACAGAGAAGGCTTATTTTGATTTCCAAGATTTTGATTTTGATAGACTCGACAACCCTGCACTTTTTTCCTATGATGGTTTGGTTTTTAAGCAGTTTTGCGAAGAAGACTTCCCGGACAAGGCTTATCTTAATAATCACGTCTATATTATTTCTGCCCTTTATGGTGCCTTAAAGCCTTACACAGGAATTAGGGATTACAGGCTATATTTTGACAACAAGATGATAGACCTCTATGATTTTTGGAAAGATGATATATATAAGGAAGTCTTTAGGGATAAAGACCTTGTGATTAATCTTGCGAGTAAGGAATATGCCAAAACTATAAGGCCCTATCTTAAAAAGGACGACACTTTTATTACTATAGACTTTAAGGATGAGAGAAATGGCAAGCTTAGGTCCATTGTCGCTTGGACAAAGGAGATGAGGGGGAAATTCCTCAAGGAAATTATTAGAAAAAAGATTGATAAGCTTGATGATATCAAGAAGATTTCTATTGATGATTATATTTTCGATTCCTTTCTATCAACTAAGGATAATTTCATCTTTGCGAGGAGAAAATCATGAGGCTTATCCACCTATCTGACCTTCATCTAGGAAAAAATATCGGATCATATTCTCTAATAGAAGAGCAAAAATTCGCCCTCGATGAGATTATTTCTATAATAAAAAAAGAAGAAGTCGACCTTGTAATGATTGCAGGAGATATTTTCGATACTACTATACCAAGTGCTGAGGCCCTAGACCTTTATTCCAATTTCTTGGAAGAAGTAGTCTTTGATTTAAAGAAAAAAGTTCTAGCCATTTCAGGTAACCACGATTCTTCCAAAAGGCTTGATATCAACAAGAGATTTTATAGGTCCAATAATTATTATCTCATAAGTGAATATGAAAAAAGCCCCCTTACTTTCGAAGATGAATATGGGAAGGTGAATTTCTACCTAATTCCATTTATCTCAATCAATAAGGCAAGGACGATTTTTGACCCTTCCATAGATAATTTCACAGACCTTTATAAGTTTGCCCTAAAAGACATTGGCTATGAAGATAGAAATGTCCTAATTAGCCACTGCTATGCTTCTTCTATGAAGGAAGACAAAGAAGCCTACGATGATGGCCAAAAGCCCCTTACTATCGGAGGTTATGACATGATGGATGCCTCAGTTTTTGAAAAATTCGACTATGTCGCCCTGGGTCATCTCCATAGGGCCCACTTTGTTTTAGATCCAAAGATAAGATATGCGGGAACTTTTATGAAATATTCTTTCGATGAAGAAAATCAAAGTAAGTCTGTAACCCTTGTCGATCTTAAAGAAAAGGCGGAGATTAGAAAAATCGACCTTCCCCTTCTTAGGGACTTTGAAGTAAGAAGGGGCTTGTTCGAAGATCTCCTAAGGGAAAAATCTACTGATTCCTACATAAAATTTATACTCGAGGATTCCTCAACCATAGAAAATGCCATGGCCAAGGTCAAGGAAAAGTTTCCTAGGGCAGTTTCTATAAGCTATGCCAATAAGCTTGCCCTTACTAGGGAAGATAGCCTAGATATAGATTTGGAAAATAAGGATATCTTGGAGCTTTTTTCTGATTTTTATAAGTTTAAGATGGACGAAGATTTAAAAGATAAGGATAAGGAAGTTATAAAAAGGATAATAGCATGCGACCAAGAAGATTAAAGCTAAGGGGTTTTATCACCTACAAGGATACAATTGAAATCGACTTTACTAAGTTGTATGATAAGAAAATTTTCCTAATTTCTGGAGATACAGGCTCTGGCAAGACCAGCATTTTTGATGCTATAAGCTTTGCCCTTTACGGAAATGTAGCAAGGGATATATCGTCTGATAGGCTTAGGTGTGATTTTCTTTCAGAAGAAGACCCCTATACTTATGTAAATCTGGAATTTGATGTAGGAGCTAGGACCTATAGGATAGAAAGAATCCCTCGACAAAGAGCCAAAAAGACTAAGATCGGTCAAAGTATAGGCAATGCTGTAGCCCTTTTTGACATAACAGAAGAAGAAATTCTCCTTAGTGAAAAGCAAGGGGAAACTGATGATATGATCAAAAATATCATAGGCCTTGATGATAAGCAATTTTCCAAGGTCATGCTCCTAGCCCAAGGGAAATTTCAAGAATTTTTGAAAGCTAAGTCGACCGATAAGGCCAAGCTTCTCGGAGATATCTTTAAGACCTATGAGTACAAGGACTTCCAAGAAACAATTAAGAATCTCGCCAAAGATTCCATCAAGGAGATGGACTATATAGACAAGGAAGTAGCAGGCGTCATAGACTATAGCCCAGAGATTAAAAAGCTAATAGACAGGGATTATCTCATAACCCACGATTTTTCTGCCATAGAAAAAATTCTTTTCGATGGCAAAAGCAGGCTCGATAAGGCCTATGAGGAGATTACGAGCAAAGAAGAAAAAATGGACCTTCTTATAAAAAAGCTTATAGGAGATTTGGAAGAGGGCAAAAGGCTCAATGAAAATATAGAAAAGTACAAGACCATAGAAAAAGACCTTGAGCAATTATTAAGTCATGAAGAAGAAAATAAAATCTTGTTAGAAAAAATAAGGCTTTCAGATCTTGCCCAAAATATCCTAGTTTATGAAAAAAATTACAAAGATACCCTTTGTGATATAAAAAAGCTAGAGGATGGCCTTGGGGAAAGTGAAAAAATCGCAAAGGAAGAAATAGCTAAAAATAAGACCTTGGCCCAAGAGATGGAAGGCTTAGCGGATAAAAAAAGCATCCTTGATAAGAAAAAAATCGAAAAAGAAAATATGGACAAGCTTTTGGCAAGCTACAAGACTTTTCTCAAAGCCAAGAAATCCTATAAGGATATGGAAAAAATCAAGGAAGAAAGGCAGGACAATCTAGCAAGCCTTGAAAACTTAGACAAAGAATTTAAGAATTTAAGGCAGATTTTCGATCTAAATAACGAGCTTATCGGAGAAATCTCTGAAAAGGGGACTAATGAAAACAAAAATCTCACCAATTTATCTGAAAACACCAGAAAATTAGAAGAGGATAGGAAAAAACTTCTAGAAATCAAAGACCACAAGGAAAAAATTTCTCAGTTATCCACAGATAAGGACAAGCTCGAAGAAATCGAAAAGAAGGCCCTAGCTAGTGAAGACCTAATAATCATAAATAAGCTCATAGATAGGGCCAATGAAGAAGGTCTTTGCCCAGTATGCCTTAAAAAGCAGGATAAAATTCTTCACAAGCACCCGATAGAAGACATAGACCTTAATCTCCTGAGAAAAAATCTTGCCAATGTCAACCAAGCCCTAAATTTAAGAAAAGAAAGCCTAGGAAAAATTGAAAAAGACCTGACTTCAAAGGATAATCTCGAGCAAATCGAAAAGCTTCTAAAAGAAAATTACGTCCACAAAAAAGCAATCGAAGAAAATATCCTAAGGCTAAGAAAGGATTACCAAAAAAGAGTCGAGGATAGGAAAAGTTTTAAGAAAAGCCTTGATAAATTGACAGAAGAAATTAAGACTTCCAAGGATAAGGATAAAAGCTTGCTAGATGTGCTTTCTGCCAACAAGGATGCTGAAATCACCTATCTAAGCCAAAAGGACCTTATGAAAGACTTTGATGAGAAGATTTTAGAAGAAAAAAGTCTAAAGCTCAAGGAAGAAATAGAAGGTCTTGAAAAAGAAATAAGTGATATAAGCAAGGCCTTCCAAAAGTCCCAGCTAAGATTAAAGGAAATCCAAACCAATATAGAAAATAAAAAGGAAAACCTCAAGGATCTATCGGCTAAGGCTAAGACCTCCAAGGATGACTTCGAAGAAAAAGTCAAAGAGAGTTTTGCCAATAAGGAAAGCTATCAAGCGTCTTTACTAGCTTCAGATAAACTTTTTGAAAAAAAAGATGTGGTTGATTCCTACTTCAAGACCCTTTCCAAGGCGAAAATTTCCCTAGACAATTTCGCATCCTACAAGGATCAAAAGCCTATGGACTTGGAAAAAATCGAGAAAGAAATAGAAATTGAAGACCTAAATAAAAAAGAGCTATCAATAAAGAAGGCAGAAATTTATGCGAGAATCGAAATTTTCTCAAAGACCTACCAAAGGATAGGGGATTTGAAAAAATCTTACGAGAAGGGCCTAGCCGATGCCGAATCCCTAGCCCGCCTTTCCAAGGTAGCTGATGGATCTTTTGGCAAGGTCATAGGTAGGGAGAAGATTGACTTTGAAACCTTCGTCCTAACTTACTACTTTGATAAGGTTCTAAGCCTTGCCAATTTGCGTCTAATGGATATGACTGGCAATCAATTCTCCATGATTAGAAAATCCGAAGCCGAAGATCAGAGGTCTAAGGCAGGTCTTGACATAGAAATCTTAGATGCCAACACTGGCAAGGCTCGCCCAGCCTCAACCCTTTCTGGGGGAGAGAGTTTTCTTGCTTCCCTTTCCCTAGCCCTGGGTCTTTCTGATGAGATTAGTATGGAAAATGGGGGAATAAGAATCGACACCCTCTTTATAGACGAAGGCTTCGGCACCTTGTCCAAGGATTATTTGGATAAGGCCATTTCTACCATCGAAAAACTCGCCTATGAGGATAAATTCATCGGCCTTATCTCCCATGTAGATGAGCTAAAAGAAGCGATAGATGCAAAGATAAATGTTACCTATACACCAAGCCATGGATCAAAAGTGGAGGTTTGTGGATGATTAAGACAATAATTTCAAGATACCCGAGAGACATCTCGACTTATATATATAAGGAAATTGAAAAGGACCTGGTCAGGGGAAAGAAGGCCATGCTCATAGTTCCTGAGCAATACACCCTACAGACTGATATCAATTTTATGAGAAATATTTCCAAAAAATCAGTAATGGATGCCAAAGTCCTAAGCTTTTCTTCATTAAAAAGCCTGATAATAGACAAAATTGGTCAAGCTGATAGGAAATTTCTAAGTAAAAATGCCAAGACCCTGCTTATAACAAATATCCTTCAAGATATAAATGATAAGCTGAGTCTTTTCCAAAACAAGGCCTCTAATATTGACTTTGTAAATAATATAGGCTCCCTCATTTCTACCATTAAGGACAATAATTTTGACGAGGAATTTTTTAATAATGTAGAAAATACCGACGATCCTATAACCAAGATCAAATTTAAGGAGCTAAAGATGATTTTCGATGCCTATGAGAAAGAAATCTCAGGTAAGTTCATCGACTCCGAAGACAACCTAACTTACATCATAGAAAGGCTTCCGACTTGCGATTTTCTCGATGATGCCATCTTTTATTTCGATAAGTTCGATAGCCTATCCGAGCTTAAACTCTCTTTTATAGAGGCTCTCTTGGCTAGGGGAAATGTCGTAAATGTTAGCCTAAATATAGACAAGAATTTCCTTTTTGCAGATAGATTTTCTGATGTAGAATTTTTTGACCCAGGCCTAAGGCTCTACCAAAAGCTCAATGAGCTTGAAAAAACTAAGGATATCTTTATTGAGGAAGCTTCTATATATAAAGAAGATATTTATCATCTGGCAAAAAACTTCGAAGCCTATAATTACAAAAAATATGGCAAAGACCCAAAAAACATCTACTTTTTGGAAAATACTTCGACTAAAAGCGAGGTAGAAAATATAGCCAAGCTCATTAACTACTTGGTCAAGGCGAAAAATTACAGGTACAGGGACCTTGCCATCTACATATCTGACGAAGACGAATATAAAAATGAGATAATCAAAGTCTTTAATAGATATGACTTGCCTGTCTTTATGGATCAAAGAAGGAAGCTTTCTGATAATCACATAATAAAGACCTTCCTAACCATCCTTAGACTTGTCATCTACAATTTCCAAAGGCAGGATATGAATTATTTCCTAAGGTCTGGGCTTTTTTCCTTCTCAGAAGACTTCGAGGATAAGGTTATAATCCTCCAAAATTTCATCAAAACAAGAAAAATAAAGGGCAAAACTTTCCTTGATGACAAATACTTTGAATTTGACCAAGAATTTTATGAGAAAATTTATGAAAAAGACCCTCAAAGCGAGGCTAAGCTTTCTGAAAAAACGAGAGAATATGAGATAGTAAATGAACTAAGGACAAGAATCCTAAAGCTTCTAGCCCCTCTTCTTGAAAAAAGACAAGGCCCTAGCAAAGATTTATGCCATGCTATCTTTGAAGTAATCTATGATGAGGATATCAGAAGGGGGATAGACAAGTACCAAGCTATTTTAAAAGCTTCTGGCCGTCTTGATGACTACAAGGAAAATGAGCAGGTTTGGGATAAGTTTGTAGAAATCTTAGAAGAATTAGTCGAGCTTATGGGTCAAAGAGAAAATTCCCTAGGAAAAATCTATTCCCTAATTGAAGCGACCGCAAGGGATATCAATGTTGGAATAATTCCTCCAAGCAAAGACCACATAGAAGTAACTAGCTTTGCCAGAGCTGCCATAGCAAATAGAAGGATCAATTTTGCCCTAGGCTTAAATGATGTATTTTTCCCTTCAAAAAGTGGGGAGGACTTGATAGTTGGAAAAAACGAGAAGGATAAGCTAAGGGACTTGGGTATTGACCTAAAGGTCTTTGATGAAGACCTAGAAGAGCGTGAGAAGTTAAATCTATACAAGCTAATCACCATATCAGATAAGATATTTTTCTCCTACTCCCTAGCCAATAGGAAATCGGAAGCTATTAACAAGCCCATAGTCCTAAGTGGGATAATGAATATATTTAAAGACGACTCTTCAAATCTTTCTTCTATGATTTATGGATCAAGGCTAGGCCTTTCCATAGAAAAATATTCCCTAGTCGCCCTCGAAAACTACGCCCTAAAAAGTCTAAGGAAGATGATTGGAAAAGAAAAAGTTAGCGAAGACGATAAGGCTATATCAAAGGCCATGATAAGTTATCTAAAGGACAGGGATTCATATGATTTAATCAAAAAGGCCCTAAATTTCACTAATGATAAGGAAAGGCTAAGGAAAGATTTGACAGAAAAATTGTACAAGAAAAACCACTTCAATGTAAGCGAGATAGAAAATTATTCAAGATGTCCTTACAAGTATTTCGTAAACTATGGTCTAAGGCCAAAAATCGAAGAAAGCTATGATGTCGACCATATGGAAGTAGGTAATATTGTCCACAAGCTTTTTGAGGACCTTTCCCACAAGCTAAAGAATGAAGATATAAAGACCATAAGCCAAGAAGACCTAGATGAGCTTCTAGTAGAAAACTTCACCAAGGCGACTGAAGAAAATCTCGATAAGACTAGGAGGAAGGATGCGAAAAATAAGTTTATCCTAAATAATGTCCTCACATCAACTAGGAGAAATTCAAAAAAGCTTCTTGATCAACTAAGCCAGGGCGACTTTGAGATCTACGCTGTTGAAGAAGACTTTGGCTATGGCAAAGACATCCCCCAAGTTTTTGTTGATGATGAAAATTATTTGAGGGGAAGGATAGATAGGATTGATAAGGCGGGAAATTTTGTAAGGATAATCGACTATAAAACAGGCAACAATACCTTTAAGATAGTCAATCTCCTAAACGGCCTAGACCTCCAGCTTTTAGTGTATATGATGGCAGTTGCCAAAAATTCTAAGGAAGTAATGATTCCTATAGGCTCTTTCTATATGCCCCTTTATGATGAGATGGAATCGGTAAACTCTGATGGCTACTCTAAGGAAATAATCGAAAAATCCCTAGCCGATAAATTTAGGATAAATGGTCTTATTGTAAAGATAAATGAAGAAGTCTTTAAGCTGATTGATAGGGATGCGGATTCCCTCAAAGATTCTTATATAGTTGATATCAAAAACTCCGACATCCTAAGTCCAGAAGAAGCAGAAAAAATCGAAACTTTTGCCAAAAAACTAGTCAGCAAATACATTAGAAATATCAAAGAAGGCGACATAAATCTAAGGCCTCTAGCCTATGATGCTAACAAGAATGAGTGCCAATACTGCGACTTTTTGGGCATATGTAAGTTCGATATTACCATAGACCAACTCCGCTATAGGGTCTTCGATAAGGAGATAAGCATTGATGATTTAGGAGGAGAAGAAGATGACTAAGATGCACTTTACCAAAGACCAAGAGCTTGCCATTAATGCTCGAGGAAAAAATATAATAGTATCCGCCGCCGCAGGATCTGGTAAGACCAGCGTCCTTGTTACGAGGATAATCAAGCTTATCACTGAAGATAAGGAGGATATAGCAAAATTTATCATAGTTACCTTCACCAACAAGGCCTCAGTCGAGATGAAAGATAGGATAAGAAAGGCCCTCGAGGATAAACTTAGGGATAAGGATGCTGACTTATCTTTTATCAAAGAGCAGATGAAAAATTTAAAGCATGCTCAAATAAAGACCCTCCACTCCTTTTGCTCGGATATGCTAAGGGAAAACTTCTACTATTTTGATGACCTATCCCCAAACTTCAAAGTAATTAGCGATAATACATCGACTATCCTAAAGGCAGAAGCAATTGATGAAGTCTTCGATATGAAATATGAAAATATGACAGAAACTTTCGAAAACTTCCTCCACAGCTTCGCAAGGACCAAAAACGACTCAGGAGCAAAAGACATAATACTTAAAAGCTACGATAAGATTATGTCTCAAATAAGACCCCTAGCCTGGCTAGATGAGGCGACTTCTTCTTCCTTTAATCTTGAAAAATTCAAAGGAAAGATTAAAGAAAGCTTCGAAAAAATCCTTGCCCTTGCTAAAGTAAACTACGACTATAGCTTGGATATGGCCATGCGAGATAAGCACCAGGAACTTATTTCTGATGACTACAATCAAATCAAGGACCTCTACTTACTTATAGATGACAATTGGGATAGCTTTATCAAAAAAGCTTCCGTCATAAAATTTGGCAGGATATCAAAGACTAAAAAGGACTCAGAAGAAGACTATCAATTTATAAAATCCACAAGGGATAGATATAAGGAAGAGATAAAGACCATAAGTGCCTTTATCAAAAATACCGATAGCCTTACCATAAGCCTTTTTGAAGGACTCGAAAAGGAAATACTAGATGAGCTTAACAGCCTAGTCAAGGACTTTATGGGGGCTTATGCAAAAAAGAAAAGCGAGAAATCCTATCTCGACTTTTCCGACATGGAGCATAAATTTATCGACCTAATAGACATAGAAGAGGCGAGGGACAAACTTAGGGATAGATTCGCCTATATCTTCTTTGACGAATACCAAGACTCAAATGAGATACAAAACTACATCATAGAAAGGCTAAGGGGGGCGAACAATCTATTTTTCGTTGGAGATGTCAAGCAGTCAATTTACGGTTTTAGGAGGGCAGAACCCAAGCTCTTCCTAGAAAAGCTCGACAGCTACGAGAAAGACGAAGATTCTATTAGGATAAATCTCAACCAGAATTTCCGTTCGCAAAAAGACATCCTAGATTTTGACAACTTCATATTCGATAGGCTAATGACTAAGGAAAGCTCGGATATTGATTACAAAAATGCAGGTCATAGGCTAAACTTCGACAAAAACGACAAAAGTCCATTCAAGAGGGCTCAAGTCAAAGTCATAGATCAAAAGATAAGAGAAGAAGACTACCTAGTCGAGCTTGTAGAAGAGATAAGGGAAATGGGCTACGATTATAGGGACATAGCCATCCTTCTAAGGTCGGGAGCAAAGTCTTATGTCTACGAAGAAGCCTTCAAGAAGGCGGAAATTCCTTTCTTTAACGATATAAGTAAGGTCTCCTTTAAGGCAGTCGAGGTTACTTTCTTTATCAATATCCTAAAATATCTCGCCAATCCCAAAGACGACCTAAGCCTACTTTCAATCCTAAGATCAGAAATCTTTGGCTTTACAGAAGATGACCTAGTAGAAATAAAGCTAAACTCAAGTGCTTTTTCCTTCTACAAGGCCTTTAAGGAATACGACAAGGATGATGAAATAGGGGAGAAAATCAAGGACTTTTTGACAAAATTCGCAGACTTCTCTCATATGCTAAGCCTTCTTAGCCTTTACGAATTTGGCAATTACATCTTTGAAGAAACTGGTCTTTATCAATTTCTAATGGCAAGAGATAGGGCAGAAGATAGGATTGGAAATGTCGAAAGCTTCATAGACATAATGGATGAGTTTGACAAGTCTAATGACAATGGGCTTTTTGCCTTTCTCGACTTTGTCGACTCCCTTTCCATGAATCAAACAGATAGCATTGCAAGTGCAAGGGACTTATCCGAATCGGAAAACCTCCTAAGGATAATGACCATTCATAAGTCCAAGGGCCTAGAATTTCCTGTAGTAATCCTTGCCGATAGCTCAAAAAGATTTAACAACAAGCACCTAAAAGAAGCCATAGTATTTGATGATGATCTGGGCATAGGAATAAACCTATCAGATTATGAAAACAAATTGCGTTTTTCTTCAATCAGAAAAAATCTCATCAATGACAAGATAACAGAAGAAAACAAAAAAGAAGAAATGCGTATCCTCTATGTGGCAATGACCAGGGCAGAACAGATGCTCTTTGTAACAGGAGAGAGGAATCTCAAAACTATAGGAAAAATAGCAGGAAGAGTCGACTTTTTAAAGATGAACTCCTATATGGATTGGCTCCTCGCCATTCTTTCAACTGATGCTGTTGGAAGCGAGCTTTTTGATAGCTTTGAAACAAACCAGCTCACAGAAATAGCAAGTCTTGATGTCATAGATGAATGTAAGTCCATAGACAAATACCAAACTTGTGACATCAATGACTTCCTTGATGATGAAAATATAAACGAAGAAATCTATAAGAGGATAAAAGAAATTCACGATAAGCCTTATCCTTACCTTGCAGAAATCAAGGATTCAATCAAAAAATCCGTAACAGAAGTAAGTAAGGACTTCGATCCATCGGCTGACGGCTACAAGCTACCAAATTATGGTGAAGAATTAAATCAATCTGACTTTAGAAAACCAAACTTCATAACAGAAGAAAAAACCTTCAAGGCAACCGAGAGGGGAACTATTATCCACAAGCTCTTCCAAGCCCTTGACTTTAAGGACTATGAAAAAGAAAGTCTAGAAGAAGAAATTGCGGAACTAATCACCAAGAAAAAAATCGACAAGGCCACCACAAAGCTAATAGAAATTGACAAAATCCTAGCCTTCTACCAAAATCCCCTCATCAAAGACCTAGCCCAAAAGGCTAAAAAAATAAGAAAAGAAGAATCCTTCCTCATGCAAAAAGATGACTACTATCTAAATGGACAAATCGATTTGATGTTTGAACTAGAAGATGAAATAATCCTAGTAGACTTCAAAACCGACAAGAAAAAAAGAGAAGGCTTCTACGACAAGCAAATAAAAATCTACAAAGAAGCCGTAGAAGAAGCCCAAGCAAAAAAAGTAAGCCAAGCCCTAATCTACTGGTACTACTTCAAAGAAATATCTGAAATAAAATAAGGGAAAGGATGAGGAAAAGGTCCTAGCCACAATGAACGTACTCCCTCCCTTTGTCATTCCTAATGGTCTGGCCACAATAAACGTTAGTGAATTGATGGCAGACCTTAATCGAGGCTAACTTTTTTTGTCATTTCGACAGAGCTTCCACGGGGAAGCGACGAGAAATCTGATTAGTAAATCTAATATCCAAGCAAACAAAAGACGTTAAGAAAAAATCCCTCCTCGCAAGAAAATCCTGCTTGGAGGGATGACAGGAAGCTCGTCAGCTCGATAAATCAATCCAACCTGCAAATCCAAGGGGCAAAAGGCTAAATAATAACAAAGTTTTACTTACACAATCTTGACAAAATTCATCTTTTGTTATACCATTTAGCTGTAATAATAAAGAAATCAAAGGAAATTTAATGAATAAAACAAACAATCTAATTACAAAAATAGTTGGTGTTTTGGCAGCTATTGTTAATCTTTTCTTTTTTTATTTCTTATTTAAATACAAAATCCTCCCTGGTAAGTATAGGATGGCTTTAGCCGTCATTATGGGTGTGATTATTTGTATTTTTTTGTATATAGGATTTTTTAAAAAGGAAAATTCACGAACAAGCAAGGTAATTGCTGTAGTCCTACTTCTATGCATAAGTTTTGGCGAGCTATCTTTTCTTTCTTATGCCAATAAGTCCATTAGAACTGTGGCAGAAATTAACAACAAGCCTGCCCAATCTACCAACGAGATGAGCTTTGTTGTGCTTAAAGATTCTCCTATCCAAACTCTAGCAGAGCTTTCTGATAAGGAAATAGCCACTGCCGATGGCATAGATAAGGAAAACACTGACAAGGCACTTGCCAAGTACAAGGAAGAAAATTCAAAAGAGCTAAGAGCGAAAGACTTTGATAATTATCAAAAATCAGCCACAGCCCTTTTGGATGGGTCTTGCGAGGTAATGCTTCTTAACGAATCATTTAGACCTATACTAGATGAAACAATAGATGGATTTTCAGAAAAGACCAGGGTACTAAAATCGGTACTAGTAACAAGTAATAAGAAAAAAGAAGATGCCAAGGCTCAAGTTAAGGAAAATCAATCATTCAATGTCTTTTTATCAGGAATTGACACTTCAGGAAGTCTTTCCAATGTATCAAGATCTGATGTAAATATGATTCTTAGCGTAAATCCTGTAAAAAAGAAGATTTTAATCACAACAATTCCAAGAGACACCTACCTATCCATTGGTGGAGAGGGAGATAAGTACGATAAACTAACCCACGCAGGACTTTTTGGAGTCGATACTTCAATAAAAAGCGTAGAAAAACTTCTAGACGTAAAGATAGACTACTATGGCAAGGTCAACTTCACAACCTTGATACAATTAATCAATGTACTAGGTGGTATCACCGTTGACAATCCAGTAGCCTTTGAATCATCTAGTGGTATTTACAATTTCCCTCAGGGAAAAATCGATATGGACGGAGATATGGCACTTGCTTTTTCTAGGGAAAGATACCATCTCCAAGAAGGTGACTTTGATAGGGGCAAGAACCACACAAGAGTCCTTACTGGCATAATCAAAAAAATGCTAAGCCCAGAGATGCTCCTAAACTTCAATAAAATATCGGACATAGCTTTAGAATCTATTAATACCGATGTGCCATATGAGAAGATGATTGAGCTAGTCAACAAACAACTAGCAGATGGAGCTAACTGGCAAATAGAAAGCCAGGCTCTAAAGGGAAAAGGAAGCATGGATCTTAAATCTTATCTAATGCCAGGTGCTGATCTATATATGATGGTACCAAGTAAAAATTCCATAGAAGACTTGCACACAAGAATTTTGGAAAATAATAGGTAAACATCAGTAATTTTGCCAAGATAGTCCTTTGACTAGTGCGAGAGCACAGGAAAGTTAAAGTAAGAAGTCAAAGTGTAGCTTTGGAAATATATCAAGAAAAGAACGACCCCAAATCGCAAGCAAAAAAGCTAAGCGATAAGGGGTCTCCATGCTTTAAGCTAGTATCATTCCTAATTGACATGGCCACAAAGTAGGCAAGTGTTTTGATGGTACACCTTCACCGTCATTCCTAATGGTTCTGGCCACAATAAACGAAAGTGAATTGATGGCAGACCTTAATCGAGGCTTTGCGAGGTGAAGGTCGTAAGACCTGAGCCCGCAAACTACCGTCGAACGAACGCAGTGAGGAGGAATCTAACTAGAAAGTCTCATATCCAAGAAAGCATAAGACGTCAAAAAAAGAGATCCCTACGTCGCTCTGCTCCTCTGGATGACAGGGGGGTGTGTCATTCCGACAGAGAAATCGCAGATTTCGACGAGGAATCTGACTAGTAAACCTAGGAGCCAAGCAAACATAAGACGTCAAGAAAGAGATTCTCACGTCAGAAGCGAAGCTTCATCCTCAGAATGACAAGGGGTCGCTTTGCTCACTGTGACAATTCCATTAAGGATGACAAGGTTTCATCAAAAGAAACATTAAGCATAAGAAAAAAGAAAAAGGAAAGTAAAATGGGACAAACAACAATCATTCTTATGATTCTCACAATTATATCGAAAACATTTGGATTTGTAAGAGAATCAGTAATGGCTGCTGTAATAGGAGCAGGAGACATAAAATCCATTTATGTCACAGCTACTACAATCCCAGACATTATGACCTATACTGTAATAGTAGGCATAGTTGCGGCATACATTCCTGTATACACAAAGGTGAGTGCCGAAAAGGGCGAAGATGAGGCAGAAGTCTTCACTTCAAATCTCATCAACACCCTTATGGTCTACGGAGCAATATTATTTGTCCTAATAATAATCTTTGCAGGCCCAATCTCAAAAATATTCTCACCCAAACTTACAGGCAACAGCCTATACTTAGCTAGAAACTTTACTAGGATCATGGCTCTATCAATCTTTACCTTTCTCTACTCAGCAGTCATAAGAGGCTTTCTAAATGCCAAGGGCAACTTCATAGATCCAGTCATACCAGGAATAGTCATAAATATATTTGTAATTGGAGCAACCCTTCTTACAGGAATCTTTGGCAATCCCTACATCCTAATAATAGGAACCCTTATAGGAAGCATAATCCAATTTGCAAGATTTCCCTTTGTCAGCAGGAAACTTGGATTTACCTACAAGAAAACAATAGATTTCAAAAATCCTTACATAAAATATATGCTCGAAATTATGATTCCAATAATCATATCAAGCGCAGCAAACAAACTATCAATCCTAATAGACAAATCCATGGCATCAGCCTATCTTGGAATAGACTCCGTCGCCAAGCTCTTTTATACAGAAAATATGCTAGACTTCATAGTAGAAGTCTTTACCATAAACATAGCGACAATCACCCTTCCAAAAATAGCTCAACTTGCAAATATGGGGAAGATAGAAGAGATGAAAGAAAAAACCTCACAAAGTCTAGTACTAACCATGGCCCTAGTCTTACCAGCCACCTTCGGCATGATGGCTTTAGCAAGCCCTATAATAAGGCTAATCTACGAAAGACACGCCTTTAGCCCGGCCGATACGAGGGTTGTAGCTTCCCTATTAATATCCTACGCCCCTTACATCATCTTCATATCAATACTAAAAATAATATCCAACGCCTTTTACGCAACAGGAGATTCCAAATCCCCACTACTTATAATCCTCTTCCAACAAGCCATAAACGTGCTTTTAAACATGGTCTTGGTAGAAAGATTCGGCATAGACGGCATAGCCTATGCGACAAGCATTTCGACAGCACTCGGAAGTGCTATATTAATCGTTGTTTATCATAAGAAATTTGGTAAAATAAATAGGATAAAGAATATTATTTATATGGGTAAAATTGTCCTCGCTTCATTAGTCATGGTAATGGCGACCAATTTCACTTATAATTTACTTTCGGATTATACAGGTTTTGTAATAAGCTTACTTATTTCGATTATTTTTGCATCTTTTGTTTACATAGCAGCAGTTATACTGCTAAAAATTGACGTAATAGATGAAATTATAGAAAAGTTTAAAAACAAGTTAGGAAGGAAATGATATATGGATATATCTAAATTATTAGATAAGAAAAAAATTACATTAATATTTTTTGATATTTTAATATTGAATTTGGCATATTTTTTAGCCCTTTATTTTAGATTTGATACTAATTTTTCTAGAATACCTTATGATTATCTATCAGCTTTTACTATATATACCAAAATTAACACCTTAATAACGATTGTTATTTATACAAGATATAAGATGTACAATATGATACTTGAGTATGCTTCCTATACAGAACTTATCAATATTACATGGGCATGCATTCTTTCTTTGGCAAGCCACGTCATTTTTATGACATTTTTTGTAAAGAAGATGCCACTTTCTTACTTTTTATTCGGATTTATGATTCAATATGTTCTAACAGTAGCATCTAGATTTGCAAAAAAGATGTTTATTCATTGGAATTACAAGGAAGATAATGGCAAGAAAAACTACAAGAAAGCTTTAATTATTGGAGCGGGTTCAGCTGGCCAGACTCTAAAGAGAGATATAAATAACTCAAACTGCGGTGGCAAAACCAATATCCAAGTTGTTGGATTTATTGATGACGATCCTAAGAAAATTAACCAATACATAGATGGAGTAAAAGTCCTTGGAGATAGATATGCAATCAAAGATATTGTAGCCAGGGAATTGATTGACACGATTCTTGTTGCTATTCCATCAGTGGATGAACAAGAAAAGAAAAAAGTTTTGAAGCTTTGCAATCAAACAAATTGTGAAGTTAAGGTTCTTCCTGGTATATATCAAATGGTTTCAGGTAAGATTACCATGTCCACTCTAAAGGATGTCCAAATAGAAGACCTCCTAGGACGTGACCCTGTAAAGATTTTTTCAAATGAAACCTTCGACTATCTAAATGACAAGGTAGTACTTGTCACAGGAGGGGGAGGTTCTATAGGATCTGAACTTTGTAGACAAATCTCCCAATATGGACCTAAACTACTAATTATTTTTGACATATACGAAAACAATGCCTATGAAATAGAACAAGAACTTAAGAGAAATAATAAAGACTTAAACTTTATAACCCTGATAGGATCGGTTAGAGACTTTAAAAGAGTAGAAAAAGTTTTTAAAACTTACAAGCCTGATATAGTTTTCCACGCAGCAGCTCATAAGCACGTTCCCCTAATGGAAGTAAGTCCAGTTGAGGCTATTAAAAACAATGTAAGAGGAACCTACAATGTAGCCCTTCTTTCACTTATCAATAATGCCAAGAGATTTGTCCTAATATCAACGGATAAGGCAGTAAACCCTACTTCTATAATGGGAGCAACTAAAAGAGTTTGCGAGAAGATCATTCAAGGAATAAATGACATTAGAGCAAGTAAGGAATATAATAAACTTGCAAGGGTAATCATCCAAGATGGGGATAGAAATATAACTATCAATCCAGAAGATTTATTAGAAGGAAAAAACCCTAGAACTGAATTTGTAGCAGTTCGCTTTGGAAATGTATTAGGATCAAACGGTTCTGTAATTCCATTATTTAAAGAACAAATTGCAGCAGGAGGACCTGTAACAGTAACCCACCCAGAAATCATTCGATATTTTATGACAATCAAAGAAGCTGTAAAGCTAGTCCTTCAAGCAGGTTCAATGGCTCATGGAGGAGAGATTTTTGTACTCGATATGGGAGAACCTGTAAAGATAGACGACCTTGCAAGACAACTTATAAGGCTATCAGGCTATCAACCAGATATAGATATGCCTATAGTTTATACAGGACTAAGACCTGGCGAAAAGCTCTATGAAGAAAGATTGATGGATGAAGAAGCCCTCACAGATACCCACATTAATGGAATATCAGTAGGTCGACCACTTGACTTCTCTAGAGAAGAATTTTTCGGTAAGCTTGATAAAGTAATTAACCAAAAAAATATTGATGAATTGGACATTGTTGCTACAATAAACGAATTGATTAATACATTTATAGGAAAGGAAGAAATATAAAAGCTAAATGTTTGATAAAAGTAAAAATATAAAAAAATTAGATAAAAAAGTTTGGCTATCTTCACCAACTATGCACGGCGAAGAACTAAAATATATTACAGAAGCCTATGAAACAAATTGGATGAGTACGGTTGGAGAAAATATAAATAAGGTGGAAGAAGAAGTTGCTAATAAAACAGGATGTAAATATGCAGTAGGTCTTGCAAGTGGAACATCAACTCTTCACCTTGCAGTAAAACTTGCAGGAGTTAAAAGAGGAGAGAGAGTATTTTGCTCATCAATGACCTTCTCAGCAAGTGCAAATCCAATATGCTATGAGGGAGCAATCCCTGTATTTATTGATTCTGAATATGACACATGGAATATGGATCCAAAAGCATTGGAGAAGGCTTTTGAGATTTACCCTGACACAAAATATGTTATGCTAGTTCACCTTTATGGTACTCCTGCAAATATAGATGAAATAGTTGAAATTTGTAAGAAAAATAAAGCTACATTGATAGAAGACGCAGCAGAGTCTTTTGGAGCTACATATAAAGGAAGACAAACAGGAACCTTTGGAGCCTATAATGCTATTTCCTTCAATGGAAACAAGATAATAACAGGTTCATCTGGAGGAATGCTTCTTACAAACTCTAAAAAAGCAGCGGAAAAAGCAAGAAAATGGTCTACCCAATCTAGAGAAAATGCTCCATGGTATCAACATGAAGAAGTAGGCTACAACTACAGAATGAGCAATGTTATAGCAGGGGTTGTAAGAGGTCAACTTCCTCATTTGGAAGAACATATAGCACAAAAGAAAGCTATATATCATAAGTACAAAGAAGGACTAAAAAATCTACCTGTATCTATGAATCCATTTGACAAAGAAAATTCAGAGCCCAACTACTGGCTATCATGTATGATAATAGACAAAGATGCCATGAGCAAGGAAGTAAGAGGAGACTTGGACTACCTATATAAGCCAGAAAAGGGCAAATCATCACCTCATGAAATCCTAGATGCCATAGCAAGCATAAACGCAGAAGGAAGACCTATATGGAAGCCAATGCACAAACAGCCTATATTTAGAAATCATGACTTTATAAATAGATATGGTCTTGCTAATGCTATGACAAATGCTTATATAGCAGGCGGACTAGTTGATGAAAGAGATAACTTACCAGAAGATATATGTTCAGATATATTCAAAAGAGGACTTTGTCTTCCAAGTGATAACAAGATGACTGAAGAAGAGCAAGATAGGATAATTGAAGTTATTAGGGCTTGTTTTGAGTAGGAGGAACAGTTGAATAGTAAAAAGAAAACTTTTTATCAAAGATATATAAAAAGATTATTAGATATAGTTCTTTCACTATTTGCTATAATTATTTTATCACCGCTTTTATTAACACTTTATTTATTAGTAAGATTTAAATTAGGTTCTCCTGCAATATTTACCCAGGAACGACCAGGAAAAGATGAAAAAATCTTTAAAATGTATAAATTCAGATCAATGACTGATGATAGAGATGAGAATGGAATCCTCTTACCAGATGATCAAAGGTTGACAAGTTTTGGTAGGAAACTAAGATCCACATCATTAGATGAACTTCCAGAATTGTTTAACATACTAAAGGGTGATATGTCTATAGTCGGACCAAGACCACTGCTAGTTGATTATTTGGATTTATATAATGAAAAACAAAAACATAGACATGACGTAAGACCCGGGTTGACTGGACTAGCTCAAGTAAATGGTCGAAATACTTTAAGTTGGGAAGATAGGTTTGAAAAGGATATAAGATATATTGAAATTATATCATTTATAGTTGATTTAAAAATAATTGTTGATACGTTTAAAATAGTTTTAAGAAGAGATGGAATAAACTCTGAATCCTGTGTAACGATGGAGGATTTTTATGGTAGTAAATCTTGATGGATTAACAACTCCATATTTTATAATATATCAAGATAAATTAGATAAAAATATAGAAGATTATAAGACTGCTTTGATAAATGAATGGCCTAATTCACAATTATCATTTTCTGTCAAAACTAATTCTTTACCTTGGTTACTTGAATATATAAGAGATAAAGGTATTTTTGCAGAAGTAGTTTCTAAAGAAGAGTATTTATTAGCTAAAAGATGTGGTTATAAAGATAATGAAATTATTTTTAATGGTCCAATCAAAAATAAAGATATTTTTTTAGATTCCTTAACAATGGGGGCTACTGTAAATATAGATTCAAAAGAGGAATTGAATTTCTTATTTGGATTAAATGAACAAAATAGAAATAATATTGGAATAAGAATAAATCCTAATCCGGATATATTTGAAGAGAAAGATATAGCTTATAAAAATGATGGATTTAGGTTTGGGTTTTCTGAAGAGACAGGAGAATTAAATCGTGCTATTAGCATTGTCAGAGGTGCAAGTGATTTTGTAGGATTACATATTCACTGTAATAGCATAACCAGAAGCAAAGAAGTATATATTGCATTAGCAAATTATGCTAAAAAAATAATAAAAAAATATGATTTGAAAGTATCATACATAGATATAGGAGGGGGCTTTTTTGGTGGAATCCCTGGAAAAACAACTGCGAGAGAGTACATTTCAGTAATTAAAAATGTATTATCAAAGGTTGTTGATATAAATGTTACTAAGTTAATCATAGAGCCTGGTTCAGCTATAATAGGCTCATGTGTTGATTTAGTTACAAAAGTAATTGATGTAAAAGAAACATGTCGATCAAGAATTGTAACTACAGACGGAAGTAGAATACATATTGATCCATTATGGGCAAAAAAAAGTTATGTGTATACATTAGAAAACAAGAGTGATTCTAATATAACTAAGCAAATCATCTGTGGTTACACATGTATGGATCATGATAGATTAATGACAATATATAATGATAAAAAATTAGAATGTGGTGATAAAATAATATACCATAGAGTAGGAGCTTATTCAGTGACATTTGGTGGAATGTTTATAAGTTACTATCCAGATGTTTACATCAAAAAATCAGAAAATATAGAAAAGGTTCGTGGAAAAATATCGGTAGACGATTTTTATAATATACATTCGTTGTAGTAGATGTGACAAAACTCAAAGATTTTAATAAGATAAAAAGCAATGATTGTTTTAATATAATTATATAATGTAATTAATAACGGAAAAAAATTAATTAGTGAGTTATAAGCTAATTAAAGTTCATGGATAATTATAAGAATAATTTCAATATATTATTTACTGACAATCTAAAGTAATGAATACTAAGGGGTTTAAAAAATGAATATTTTATTTTGTAGTGTTGGAAGAAGATGTGAGTTATTAAAGAATTTTAAGCAATCATTAGGTAATAAATCAAAAATAGTTGCTACAGACATGTCAAAAACTGCTCCCGCTATATATTTTGCTGACAAATATTATATAGTTCCTCCAATTGCAGAAGAAGGTTATATTGACAAAATTTTAAAAATCTGTCAAGATGAAGAAATAGATGTAATTACCACCTTGATAGATCCAGAAATTAAGTTGCTATCAGAAAATAGAGATAGGTTTAATGATATAGGAGTGCTTGTATTAGCACCAGATTTAAACACTGCCAATATATTTTTTGATAAATATAGAACTTATTTAGAGCTTAAAAAGTTGGGGATAAATACAGTTTTAACGTATGATAGTATAGATAATTTCAAAATTGGTTTTAAAAATAAAGAAATAAAATTTCCAGTCTTTGTAAAGCCAAGACAGGGAAGTGGCTCAGTAGGAGCGAGAAAAATCAACAATATTAAAGATTTAGAAGAAGCTTTTAAAGAGGATCAAAGTCTAATAGTTCAAGAGTTTATGGGTGATTTTGAAGATATAGATTGTGATGCTTACTTTGATACAATCTCTAAAAAATTAGTATCAATATTTTCTAAGAAAAAACTAGAAACAAAAATAGGCGGAGCAAGCAAGACTATATCTTTCAAAGACGAAAATTTATATGCATTTCTTGAGAATGCACTAAATAATTTTACATTCAATGGACCAATAGATGTTGATTTATGGTATAAAGATGGCGAATATTATTTATCAGAAATAAATCCGAGATTTGGTGGTGCATATCTGCATGCTTATGGTGCAGGAGTAGATTTTATAAAAATGATTGAAAATAATGTAAAGAAAATCGAAAATAATAAAAGTGATTTAGTATATGAAGAAGATATAGTTATGATGATGTATGATAGCGTAGTAATTAAGAAAATATAATTGTAGAATTTAAACTGGTAGTAATATGAAGATCTTAATACTGGCTAATGATTCAAACGGACTGCTATTATTTAGGGAAGAGTTGATAAAGGAATTATTATGTCCAAATGTTTATATTGATAATAATCCAATAAATAGCAAAAAAAATGAAGTGATAATTAGTGTCCCAGATACTAAAGAGAAAAATAAATTTGAAGATATAGGATGCAAAGTAATAATTTCTAGATTTAAAAGAAATGGGAAAAACCCTATTAATGATTTGCTTTTGAGTTTTCAATATATAAAAATTATAAGAAAATATAAGCCTAATATTATTTTGACTTATACTATTAAACCTAATATATATGGGGGGATAGCTGCGTATATTTGTAGAAAACCATATATTACAAATATAACTGGATTAGGTACAAGTATTTATAATGAAAACTCTCATCAATAATTATTAAAATAATTTATAACCTAGGAGTAAATAAATAATACGAAATATTTCTTCAGCATTAACAAAATTTGAAACAACAAAATGGTAATCGAAAGCAATAAAAAATCCTTCAACTGGAAGGAGGAGTTGAGTCTAGCGAAGATGGATTATTTAAGTTAAAAAAATCCTTTTATAGAACAATCAATAAAAGTTCGTTATAGGGAAAAAGGTATTTATGACAAATCAGTACACATATTTAACAAAAAAATCGAGTTTAGAAAGTGATTGTTCAAGTTATTTTCTGACTTATAGATGAATTATATAGTAGGAGTATAAATTTCTATGTCTAATTTAAATTTACTATTTTTATCACTGGATCGATATAACGAGCACAATATAACTGAAAATGGAATATACACCAGTTTGCTACGAGAATTCACAAAAAGCGATTATAATGTATATATAATTTCCCCTATAGAGAGAAGAGATTATATAGGTGAAATAGAAAAGTTAAAATTTATTAATGAGATACATTATTTAGATGTAAAAATAGGAAATATTACAAAAACAAACAAAATTGAAAAAGGAATTGCAACTATAAATATAGAGAATCAATTTTTAAGAGCTATCAAAGTTTGGCTTTCTGATGTTAAATTTGATATTGTGATTTATCCAACTCCACCAATCACTTTTTATAAGGTAATTAAATATTTAAAAAGAAGAGATGGAGCCCTAACATATTTGATGCTTAAAGACATATTTCCTCAAAATGCTGTCGATTTAGGTTTTTTTAGCAAAAAAAGTCTAATATATAAATATTTTAGAAAAAAAGAAAAAAAGCTTTATGAAATATCCGATTATATAGGTTGTATGTCTAAGGCAAATGTTGATTATTTATTAAAATGTAACCCAAATTTAGATAAAAAAAAAGTTGAGATATTTCCTAATAGTATAGAACCAGTAAATTTAAGCATTGATGAAGAAGAAAAATATTTTGTAAGAGAGAAGTATAATTTACCTCATGATAAAAGAATATTTATTTATGGAGGAAATTTAGGTAAACCACAAGGTTTGACTTTTCTGTTAAATTGTATAGAAAGTATAAAAAGTATAGATGATATTATGTTTCTTATGGTGGGTAATGGAACAGAATTTGAGTATATTGTAAAAATGAAAGATGAACTTAATCTTTATAATCTGAGAATAATGGCAAAATTATCAAAGGATGACTTTGACAAATTAGTAGCTTCTTCTGATGTGGGGATTATATCATTGGATCACAGATTTACTATTCCCAATTATCCTAGTAGAATATTGTCTTATATGCAATCTAAGCTTCCTATTTTAGCAATAACAGATAATAATTCGGATATTGGTTTAGATATTATAGAAAATAACATGGGATGGCGGTGTAAGGAAAATTCTATAAATGAATTTCGCGATACTATAAGTGAAATAATGACAAATTTTAATATTCACAAAATTTCAGATAAGAAAGAAAATTCGTTCGAATATCTAAAAAATAATTTTGATGTAAGAAAATCAATAATAAATATAATTAATAAAATATGATAGGTGATAAAATTGAGAATATTAATTTTTATGTCGGGATTTTTTCCTGGCAAAAAATATGGAGGACCTCCAGTAAGTATAGATAATTTTTGTAATCTAATGAACGATGAAGAAGTTTATATCGTATGTACTGATCATGATTTGGGAGAAACTAAAAGATATGATTCTATTAATAGAGGTTGGAATGACAGAGGAAACTGTAAGGTATTGTATTTAGAAGATAAAGAATATGGCTACTCCAACTTAAATAAAATAGCAATTGATTTAAAACCAGATTTGATATATCTTCAGAGTTTATTTAGTAGATCAACATACTATGGATTAAGAATAGGCAAAGCTAATAATATAAAGATTTTATTAGCTCCACGTGGGGAGTTGAATAGTGGAGCTTTTAGGAAAAAATATAAAAAAATTCCATATATATATTTTTTAAAAATTTTTAAATTAATTAAAGATATATATTTTCAATCAACTAGTATTGAAGAATCTAGTTCAATTAAAAAACAATTAAAAGTAAGTGATAATAATATTCATCTTTTGCATAATATTCCATCACCTTATCAGAATCATTATTTATATAGTGAAAAGGTATCAGGTAAAGGTAAATTTGTTTTTATTTCCAGGATTCATCCCAAGAAAAATTTATTATCTGCTATAAGATATTTTAATAATATAAATGGGGAAGTTTTATTTGATATATATGGTCCTATTGAAAATAAAAAATATTGGAAATCGTGTCAAGATGAAATAAGAAAGTTAAAATCTAATATTCAAGTAAATTATTGTGGAATTATACCACATTCTATGGTCCATGATGTATTTAGTAAGTATGATGCTTTTATTTTTCCAACATTTAGTGAGAATTTTGGTCATGTAATAGCCGAAGCTTTATCAGTGGGTACAATAGTATTAATAAGCGATAAGACGCCTTGGAATTATTTGAAAAATAAAGGTGTTGGGTATGTAATACCCTTAACTCAGAAAGAAATGTATACTAAGGTTATTCAGACAATAGTTGACATGAACTATGATGAGATTAGATTAATAAAAGAAAGAATAGTTAGATACATAGAAAACAATAATAGATATAAAGAACTTAAAATAGAATATTTAAATTGTTTTAATAGTATAATTAAGGAATATCAATGATTTATTATGTTGCTTATTATAATCCAATAGAAGAAAAAAACAGGCGTACTCCTAATTTTGCGGCTGAAGATAAAATAGATTATATTTGTGATACGATTAATGATATTGGCGAAAAAGTTACCATACTCTCAAATTCTAAATCATTAGTAAGGAAATTTTTACAAACAACACAATATATAGAATCAGACAATAAAAAGATTATTATGTTTGCATCACTACCAAAATTAAATATATTTCTCCATATTATAAACGTATTATTTGGATATTTACAGTTATCCTGGTATTTAGTTAAAAATGTTAATTATAATGATACTGTCATTGTTTATCATTCTCTAGGATATAGAAATTTAATTAAAAATATTAAAATAATAAAAAGGTTTAGATATATTCTTGAAGTTGAAGAGTTATATAAACACATCAATGACAACAAATCATCGTTTAAAAATAAAGAACACAAAGTATTCAAATATCCAGATGCCTACATATTTTCTAACTCTGAGCTTGATAATGTAGTTAATAAATATCATAAACCATCAGTTGTAGTTAATGGTGTATATAGAGTTAATACAACTAAATTAAAGAAATTAAATAATAAATCTATACGAATAGTTTATGCTGGCTCTTTAGAAAAACAAAAAGGAGTCGACTATGTAATTAAATCATGTAAATATTTAAATGAAAATTATGACATGAGGATAATAGGTTTTGGTTCGGAAAGCGATATAGGAAGAGTTAAATCATTAATTTCGGAAGTTAAAAATAGTAGCAAATGTAAAATACAGTATGATGGATTATTTAAAGGAGAAGATTATATTAGCTATTTGCAGAAGTTTGATATAGGAATATGTATACAAGATCCTAATGATGAATTTAATAAATATGAATTTCCTTCAAAAATTTTATCGTACATGTCGAATGGGTTAAGTGTTGTAGTGAATAAGTTGGAGCAAGTTGAGAATAGTGATTTATATGCATATCTCACTATTTCCGAAGGAATAGATGCTTATAAAATATCAGAAGCAATTAAGAGAGTGGACATGATTGAAAACTCTAATGTAGATATCTTAAAAGGTTTAGACGAACAATTTAAATTAAAACTCTATAAATTAATAAAAGGAGAATTATGGGATGCTAATGAATAATATTTTAATGGTTGGAGCACATTTTGATGATGTTGAGTTAGGAGTTGGTGGAACAGCTGCAAAGCTAGCATCGGATGGTAAAAATGTTTACAAATTAACTTTAACAGATAATGTTACAAATTTTAAAGATATGAATATTAATGTTGAATATGAGTCTAGTAAAATGCAAAGTGCAAGATCTTGCAAAGTTTTAGGGATAAATGAAATTGTCGATTTTAAGCCAGCTGAATGTTCTAAATTAGAGTATTCAAAAGAAATTATGCAAAGAGTTGAAAAAATAATATATGAATATAATATTGATACTATATTTATGCATTTTAATGCTGACATGAACACAGATCATGTTGCTGCATCTAGAATATGCTTAACAGCTGGAAGACATTGTAAAAATATTATTCAGTTTCAGTCTAATGGATATGTTTTGGAAAATGTTTATTATCCAACGTTCTTTATAGATATATCAAATTTTATTGATAAGAAAAAAGAGGCTCTAAATTGCTATGGATCAGAACACAATAGATTTAATAGATTATTCGAATCATCTATTGAAAGATGCCATGTTTGGGGTTATGCTAATAAGGTAGAATATGCTGAAGGATTTAATATTATAAAAATGCTTATGGATATATAATGGAGACTGATATATGATTAGTAATAATGTACTTGATAAAGATAGTAAAGGAGAAGCAAATAAATTAGAAAACTTTTTATTTTGGGGAATAACTATTGACATTTTTTTCTTACCTTATTTATCAAGCATATCAATTAGTATCTCTGTAATTTTAGTCATTTTGTGGATGATAATAAGAGTTAAGAATTTGAAAGTATATAAAGAGGAAGCTTTGTTTGTATTTATGGCTATTCTAATGTTATTTGGAACATTAATTAATCCTCTGTATAGTGGAAGAGCTAAATTTGAAACATCATTTATTACTGCTATAAAGAGATACATTCAGTTTGTTTTATGTTTTGGTGTATATTTTTTTTATAAGGATTATTTTAAAAATAATAATGTTGATATAGAGAGAATTCTGATATTATTTATTTTTTATATTGCTTTCTTTGCACTATTATATAAAATATTTCCACACATATATGCTAACATAAAAATCAAGTTAAATCCAGCAGATAATCACACCAGAAGATATTTGTCTAATCAAGTTCAATATAGATTTAACTATTTATGGACTGATCCTAATAATATATCTTATATGTTATCGGGTATAGCTGGTCTTCTAATTTTTAAAGACATTAATTATTTTAAAAAAAATGTATTATTGATATTAATTTGTTTTACTGAATTATGTACTGCTAGCAATGGTGGTATTATAATGTTATTGTTAGTATTATCTTTACAAATCATATATAAATGTTTATATTTAATAAAATCAAAAATTAATATCAATAAAATATTATTTATGTTATTTCTATTGGTTTTGCTAATTCTTATTTATAGATATACAAGTTTATATATATATATATATAATAATTATATTAGAATTACTTTAGAAAGAGCTAATTATTATTCATCAAGTTCAGGGGGACGTTTTGAAGATTTAGTAAACTCTTTTAAATATCTCGAGCCATTTATGTTAATATTAGGATCAGGTAACGAGGGTTTCGCTTCCGAAATTGGGCATATATATTGGATAGGTATGTATGGAGGTATCTCTTACCTAATTTTTATGTATATAATGTTTAGAATTGAACATTATAATAATATTAAAAATTATTTATGGATGATTCCATTTTTTGTTGGATTCACAATGAATATAGCAATTGGTGAGTACAAATGGATGGCTATTTATTTATTTTTATTAGCATATTCACGCTATGGAGGTATGGCTAATGAATAAAAGCAAACAGCTTATTAAGAATACTATAATTTTAAGTATTGGTAATTTAAGTACTAAAATATTAACATTTTTGCTATTACCATTGTATACAGCTGTCTTATCAACTGATGACTATGGTCTAATCGATGTTTTAATTACTTTTAGCGGACTCTTGGTTCCATTTGTCACTATGGAAATGGGTTCAGGTGTATTTAGATTTTTAATAGAAAAAGAAACTATACTTGAAAAGAAGCAAGTTATTTCCACAGGAATAATATCCTCATTAGTTGGTATATCAATTTCTACAATATTAATACTAATAGTAAGTATTTTTTATAAAATACCACACTTTACTGCTTTCTTAATGTATTATTCTACTACATCGCTATTAGTAATAGTGTCCAATATAATAAGAGGTTTTGGAAATAATGTATTATATTCTTTTTCAAATTTTATAATAACTTTGAGTTCTCTTATCTTTAATGTTATCTTTATAGTTTGTCTAAAAAATGGGGCAGTATCTATTCTAATTTCAGCATCCATTGGTAATACCATAGGTATATCTCTTATGATAATTGGAGAAAAACTATGGAAGTATATAGCTGTTAAAAATTTTGATAAAATAACATATAAAGACATTACTGAATACACTTTACCTTTGATACCAAATACTGTATCATGGTGGGTCGTTAGCGCATCTGATAGATTAATAATTTTATTATTCTTAGGAGCCTCAGCAAATGGTATATACGCTATATCAAATAAAATACCCGGGATTTATGCTACATTATTTACGGTATATAGTCTAGCATGGACTGAATCAGTTTTAAGAAATGAAAGCGATAGTTTTTTTGTAGAGAATACCTTTCATAAAAGTGTAACAATCATGTCATATACTCTTTTAGGAATTATAATCTGTACAAGTTTATTTTTCAATAAACTAATAGGACCGAATTATCAGGATAGTTATTGGCATATATTTATACTATTAATTTCTATTTTTTTATCATCTTGTTCGTCGTTATTAGGAGCTATACTTAGCGCTAAATATAAGAGTAAAATGATTATGAAAACAACTATAGTTGGAGCTTTATTAAATATATTATTAAACTTTGTTGGAATTAAAATAATAGGTCTTTACGCTGCATCTTTATCTACGCTGATTTCTTATTTCGTTATTCTATGTGTGCGACTTAACAATTGCAAACAATGGTATAATTTAAAGTTGTACAAAAGAGAAGATATTTTATTTATTCCTCTTATAGTTTTAACTATTTTTTCTTTTTCGATAAGATATATATTGTTAAATATAACAAGTATTTTTTGTATAGTTTTATTATTCAGCATACAAAATTATAAATCGATTTTAAGTGGTTTTAAACTATTATTAAATAAAATACAAAAGTTTAAGAGGGATTAAATGATTTGATACTGCTTTATATAAGGAGATAATATGAAAAAAATTATTAGACATGCACTTCTGTTACTTAGATCTATAACTTATTATCTTTATACTTATTTTCATATTAAAGATAACAAACTATGGTTATTTGGTGCGTGGAAAGGAACAACCTATAATGACAACTCCAAGTACCTTTTTGAATATGTTCTAGAGAAACACCAGGAAATTAATGCTTTTTGGTTGACTAAAAATCAAGATGTGTATGATTATTTAAATAATAAGGGTTATCCGGTTAAATTTTATCCATCAAAAGAAGCCAATAAAATGATTGCTGAAGCCGGATACTTATTTCAAACAGAAGGATTTAAGGATATAGGTTATTTTCCAGTTGCAAGAGCCAAAGTTATACAATTATGGCATGGAAGCCCTATAAAAAACTTAGCTTGGTTTAAAAGAAACAGTAACGCTTTAAAAGATATATTTATAAGATTAGAAAATGGGGATAGACGTAAATTTCGTTGGACTAGTACTTCCGATTTTTATACCAGGTTTCATAATAAAGTATTTGATATACCTATAGATAATTTTATTAACACTGGCTCACCAAGATGCGATGCAATCATGATGCCTGGTGATTCTTTAATTGATAAAATTAAAACGAAAAATGATTTTAATAAAACAATATTGTATCTCCCTACACATAGAAATTGGGGAGATGATTTCAATTTTGACTTCATTTTAGAGGGATTGAATATAGTTGAAAAAAAACTTAGTGGTTCTAATATATGCTTTGTTTATAAACCGCATCCAAATGAAGCAAATTTAATAAAATCAAAAATTCCTAACTTTAAAAATATAATTGTATTAGATGGCCTTTCACAGGAGCAACAGGATTTATATGGATATTTATATAAATGTGATATACTAGTTAGTGATTATTCAAGTGTAGCTATAGACTATTTACTTCTGGATAATCCAATTGTTTTGTTTCCATACGATTTGGAAAATTATATTGAAAATGATGGTGGAGTGACAAAAGAATATTTTGATTTACAAGTTGGTCCTTTTACTTATTCTTGGGATCAAATGATTTTAAAAGTATTAGAATTATTAGAGAATGATACCTGGAAAGATAAAAGATATGCTGCTAATAAATTCTATAATGAATTTAATGATGGGAATAGTTGTGAAAAAATAGTAGATTATATATTGAATGAAATATAAATTAAAATCTATATTGGAGGTATATATGTCTTTATTTAAGAATAAAATTTTAATGATAACAGGAGGTACTGGTTCTTTTGGTAATGTTGTTCTGAATCGTTTTTTGGAAACAGATATAAAAGAAATTAGAATATTCTCACGTGATGAGAAAAAACAAGACGACATGAGGCATAAATTTCAAACAAGCATGCCTGAAGTTGCTGACAAGATAAAATTTTACATTGGTGATGTAAGAGATTTGGAGTCTTGTAGAAGTGCGATGAGAGGAGTAGATTATATTTTCCATGCAGCAGCACTTAAGCAAGTTCCATCATGCGAATTCTTCCCAATGGAGGCAGTAAAGACAAATGTAATTGGCACTGATAATGTGCTTACAGCTGCAATAGAAGAAGGGGTTGAGGCTGTAATCTGCTTATCAACCGATAAGGCGGCTTATCCAATAAATGCTATGGGTATAACTAAAGCTATTGAAGAAAAAGTAGCAATAGCAAAATCAAGGAATTCTGGAAAGACAAAAATTTGTTGTACTCGATATGGAAACGTAATGTGTTCTCGTGGATCTGTTATTCCACTTTGGATTGACCAAATAAAATCAGGAAATCCAATCACTGTAACGGAACCTTCTATGACTAGATTTATCATGAGCCTTGAGGAAGCTGTTGATCTTGTACTATTTGCCTTTGAGCATGGCGAAAATGGAGATCTTCTAATTAAGAAGTCCCCAGCTTGTACTATACAAACTCAAGCTGAAGCAGTTTGTGATTTGTTCGGTGGGAAAAAGAAAGATATAAAAGTTATAGGAATACGCCACGGTGAGAAAATGTACGAAACACTCCTTACTAATGAAGAATGTGAAAAAGCGATCGATATGGGCGATTTTTATAGGGTCCCTGCTGATAATCGCAGTTTAAATTATGATAAGTATTTTAAAGATGGGGATTCTAAAAGAAATACTATAACAGAATTCAATAGTAAAAATACAAGGATGCTTAGCCTGGAAGAAACAAAAGAGACTATTGGAAAATTAAGCTATATTCAGGAAAGACTTCTAGAAGATTAAAGAGATAAGTTATGAATTATAATTTTAAATGGAAAAATAATGGCAAAACAAAAGTTTGTATAGGGCTAGGAACTAGACCAGAAATAATTAGACTTGCTGCAGTTATTAAAAGATGTAGGGAATATTTTGATACTTGTGTAATATATTATAATCAAAATTGGGATAAAAATTTAAGCACTGTATTTTGGGAAGACTTTGAGTTAGAGAATAACGAAGGAGAATTTGGCCCTGATATTCTTATACCTGTTGTTGGAGATAATCTAGGTGTGACTTGTGGTAATATTTTAGCGAGAAGTTATGAAGTTTTAAAAGAATTAGATCCAGATGGATACCTTGTATTGGGAGATACTAATTCGTGTCTATCTGCAATATCTGCTAAGAGACTACATATTCCACTATTTCATATGGAAGCTGGCAACAGATGTAAAGATGAATGTCTCCCTGAAGAGACAAATCGTCGCATAGTAGATGTAATATCAGATGTTAACTTACCTTATTCTGAAGCAGCTAGACGATATCTAATTGAAATGGGAATGCCAAAGGAAAGAACTTTCGTAACTGGTTCACCTATGGCTGAAGTTCTAACTATGAATTTGGATGAAATTAAGCAGAGTGATGTTTTGGATAGATTAGGTTTAGAAAAGGACAACTATATTTTATTATCAGCCCATAGGGAAGAAAATATTGACACGGAAGAGAATTTTATTAGTCTTTTTACTGCGATAAACTCTCTTGCTGATAAGTATGATATGCCTATACTTTATTCTTGCCATCCTAGATCAAAGAAGAGACTAGAGAAAAGCGGATTTAAATTAAATCCTAGAGTTAGAGTTAGTGAGCCTTTAGGATTTAATGATTACAATAATTTACAAATGAATGCCCTAGCCATTATAAGTGATAGCGGGACACTTCCAGAAGAAAGCAGTTTCTACCTTTCTATTAATCATCCAATTGCTGCTGTATGTATAAGGACTTCAACTGAAAGACCTGAGGCACTAGAGTCAGGAAACTTTATTTTGGCAGGTATTACAACTAAAGAACTCCTTAATGCTACAGATATGGCAATAAAGATGAAAAGAGACTGTGTTGTTGGTAAGCCATGTCCAGACTATACGGATAAAATTGTATCGATGAAAGTTGTAAGAATTATTCAGGGATATGTAAATGTAGTTAACAAGATGGTTTGGAGAAAAAATTAGTTAGTTTGGGGGAGGTTTTCTAATGAATATTCTTGTCACAGGATCAAAGGGAATGGTTGGAACTTCACTTGTAAATAATTTAAAAAATATAAGAGATGGGAAAAATAGAACTAGACCTAATATAAAAATAGATGAAATTTATGAATATGATATTGATAGTAGTGAAGAAGATTTAAACGAATATTGTAAGAAAGCTGATTTTGTATTTAATCTAGCTGGTGTAAACAGGCCTGAGAATCAAGAAGATTTTATGAAGGGAAATTTTGGCTTTGCAAGTTTACTTTTAAATACTTTGAAAAAATATAATAACAAGGCAGGAATAATGCTATCGTCATCTATCCAAGCTACGCTATCTGGACGATTTGCCGAAAGTGAGTATGGTAGGAGTAAAAATGCTGGTGAGGAATTATTCTTTGAGTACCAAAAAGAAACAGGATCACCTGTATTTATATACAGATTCCCTAATCTTATGGGTCATTCTAGACCAAAATATAATAGCGCTATTAGTACATTTTGCTGGGCGATAGCAAACGATGAAGACTTCACAGTTAATGATAGAAATACGGAGCTTGAAGTATTATATATTGACGATTTAATTGAAGGAATGTTTGATTTGCTTGAAGGGAAAGAAAAACATTGCGATTATAGTGGAGTAGATTCTATTATAGATGATGAAGGGAAATACTGTTTTGTTCCAACAACTCATAAAGTAACATTGGGTGAAATAGTTGACTTACTTAAAGAGTTTAAAAATCAGCCTATTAGCCTAATGATTCCCAAAATGCCAGAAGGTTCATTTACAAAGAAGCTATTTAGTTTATACTTGACATATCTTCCTAAAGATAAATTCAAATATAATCTTAAGATGAATACTGATAATAGAGGAAGCTTTACAGAGCTAGTTCATACTGAAGACTGCGGTCAAGTATCAATTAATATTAGCAAACCAGGTATTACTAAGGGTCAACACTGGCATAATTCCAAATGGGAGCAATTCATTGTTGTTCATGGGTATGGTCTTATACAAGAGAGAAATATAAATACAGGTGAGATTGTTGAATTTGAAGTTAGTGGAGATAAAATCGAAGCTATCTATATGATTCCAGGCTGGACTCATAATATTATTAATTTATCTGAAACTGAAGATTTAGTCACTGTAATGACTTGTAATGAAATATTTGATAAAGATAAGCCTGATACATATTTTGAAGAAGTATAATATAAAAGTTGATAGATTAAGTTACTTAAATTAGCGCAGAATTTAAAATTACAATATAAGACTTATTAGAATTGCCTAATTATTTTTTTACATTATAATATTACTTGAATGGAGGTATTATGAAACGAATAATAACTTATGGTACATTTGACTTGATACATTATGGACATATTAATTTATTAGAAAGAGCAAAAGCTTTAGGTGATTATTTAATTGTAGCTATTTCTACTGACGAATTTAATAATTACGAAAAACATAAGAAAACATATTTTACTTATGAACAACGTAAAAGATTGGTAGAAGCCCTAAGATGTGTCGATTTAGTTATTCCTGAGAAAAATTGGGATCAAAAAAAAACAGATGTTCACCTCTATGATATAGATACATTTGTAATTGGTGATGATCGGAAAGGGAAATTTGATTTTCTTGAAGATGAAGGGGTTGAGGTTGTATATCTCCCAAGGACCCCTGAAATTAGTACTACACAAATAAAGAGAGACTTAAACAATAATAAATAATTAATATATCATTGTAGAAAATAATAAATATAATTTACAAATTTAGGATATTAAAGAAGACTCTAGGGTCACAAATAAAGGTTGTATTTAAAACGTGTTGACGAGAGTTTATGATGCTTTTGTCAACACAATTTTTTATTAAATAAGTTGTAAAATTAAATGCGACACTAGAATAAAATAGAAAACTCATACTAACTTCGTGTAAAATGTTAATAACGACAAAAACACACACGGAGGTTAATATGAGCTATAAACATCTTACCATAAATGAGAGAAATAAGATAGAGGTACTAAGAAAAGAGGGCTATTCTTCTAGAAGAATAGCAAAAATTTTAGGTTTTCATCACTCAACAATATCTAGAGAATTAAAAAGATGTGATAATGATTATGAAGCTGTCTATGCCCAAAAAGATAAGATGGAAAAATCATCATCTAAAGAAAGAAAACCAAAAGTTGATGATAATATCACTAAATGTATATCGGAAAAACTTCATAAGAAGTGGTCTCCTGGGCAAATAGCAAGCACTGTATGTAAAGATATTGTATGCTTTAAAACAATATATAATTGGATTTATTCAGGAATTATAGACTTTGATATTTCCAATCTAAGAAGAAAAGGAAAATCTAGAAAAGCCAAAGAAACAAGAGGTAGATTTAATATTGGTAAATCAATAAATAAAAGACCTAAAGAAGTTAAAAAAAGGAATACTTTCGGCCAATTAGAATTAGATACAATTGTGTCATCCAGAGGTAAAAGTAAAGGTTGGCTAGCAACATTTGTAGAAAGAAAAACTAGATTTTACATAGCCTTACCTATGATAGATTGAAGTAAAAATTCTATGCTAAAAGCAATTGACAAGCAAATTAAATCCTTACCATTAGAAGCTTTAAAGACTTTCACAGCTGATATAGGCAAAGGATTTGCTTGTTATGAAGATGTTGAAAAAAGTGGTATAAATTTCTACTTTGCTGATACATATTCAGCATGGCAAAGAGGAAGTAATGAAAATTCTAATGGTCTGTTAAGAGAATATTATCCTAAGAAGACAGACTTATCTAAAATATCTATTAATGAGCTGATTAAGAACTTAATGGAGCTTAATACCAGACCTAGAAAATGTCAGGAATATCAAACTCCATTTAATTTATTTATGCACGAACTTAGTTTGATTTAGGTGTCGCGATATTATTTGCAATTCATCATATAATTAAAGAAGAATATTGGAATAATATTAAACTAATTGTTAAAAAAATAATTTAATAGGATAAATTATGAATTTAATTTTTACTATAGACGCACAGGAAAAGGAGAGCAATCATACTCTCCTTTTAAAATTAATCTCTTTTAAATATGTCTCTAGTGTATACTTTATCTATTACATCATCTAGTTCAGAATCATACCTATTAGCAATTATAGCTTGGCTATTTTTTTTGAATTTTTTTAGGTTATTTACTACTTTTGACCCGAAGAAGGTGTCGCCGTCTTTTAGGGTTGGTTCGTAGATTATTACTTTTGCTCCTTTTGCCTTTATTCTTTTCATTACGCCTTGGATAGATGATTGTCTAAAATTATCAGAATTTGATTTCATTGTTAGACGGTAGACTCCTATGGTGCAGTCTTTTTCCATTTCTGGTTGGTAGTCGCCATCTGAGTTATAATCGTAGTAGCCAGCTATACTTAGGACTTGGTCGGCTATGAAGTCTTTTCTTGTCCTGTTGGATTGGACAATGGCGGAGATCATGTTTTGTGGAACTTGGTCGAAGTTGGCTAGAAGTTGTTTGGTATCTTTTGGTAGGCAGTAGCCACCGTAGCCGAAGGATGGATTGTTGTAGTGGCTGCCTATTCTTGGATCGAGGCATACTCCTCTTATTATTTCTTCTGTGTTTAAATTTTTGCTTTCAGCATAGGTATCTAGTTCGTTAAAGTATGATACTCTAAGGGCAAGGTAGGTGTTAGCGAAAAGCTTTACTGCTTCTGCTTCTGTAAAGCCCATAAAGAGGGTTTCTATATCCTTTCTGATTGCCCCTTGTCTTAAAAGACTTGCAAAGATTTCTGCCTTTTCTCTACTTTTTTCATCGCAAGATACTATTATCCTTGATGGGTAGAGGTTATCGTAAAGAGCCTTGGACTCTCTAAGAAATTCTGGGCTAAAGATTATATTTTCAGTATGATATTTTTCTCTGACGGACTTAGTGTAGCCAACGGGAATAGTTGATTTTATAATCATCATAGCCTTTGGATTTACCTTTAGGACTAATTCAATTACAGCCTCTACTGCTGAGCAATCGAAGAAGTTCTTCTTGCTATCGTAGTTGGTAGGAGCTGCGATTACGACAAAGTCGGCGTCCTTGTAGGCAGACTCGCCATCAAGAGTCGCTACTAAATCGAGGTCTTTTTCGGCTAGGTATTTTTCTATATAGTCGTCTTGGATAGGGGAGATTTTCTTGTTTATTAGGTCTACCTTCTCTGGGATGATGTCTACCGCCCTTACTTGGTTGTGTTGGGATAGAAGAGTCGCTATAGACATTCCTACATAGCCTGTACCTGCGACTGCAATTTTGTATTTTTTATCAATTGCTATAATATTTTCTATCTTTTCTTCCTCGAAAAGGTCCACAATTTCAAAATCAAGGACTTCGCCTATGGCTTGAAGCTGGTCGATAGAAGGAATGTAGTCAGCTTGTTCTAGGCGACTTATCATAGCCCTGTTGATGCCGGTCATCTCGGCAAGCTTAGCCTGGGTGAGTCCCATCTCTTTTCTTTTGTTGATGACAGTATCTGCCATTTTTTCTATTGATAGTTTTTTCATTACTTCTCCTAATTAGTCTTTTGATGTTAGTATCATATTCCTTATAGGAGAAATGTCAATATAAATAACACAGAATAATATTTGTATGATTAATTTTATTACATTGAGTTTTTGAGTAACATTTCAACTGCTCTTATTTGTAAATGAATCATTTTTCTTGACGTCTTAATGTTTCATGACTCTGAGAATTACTAGTTAGATTTCTCGTCGCTTCCCCGTGGAAGCTCTGTCGAAATGACACACACCTGTCATCATTAATGGAGTTGTCCCAATGAGTGTAACGAATTGAGGAAACTCCTTAATCGAGGCTTTTCGAGATGAGCATTTATATATTTAAGCGAATCCGAAAACTACCGTCGAGGAGCGAAGCGACTTGATGATCTCTTTCTTTGACGTCATATATTTACTTAGGTCTTAGATAAACTAATCAGATTCCTCGTCGAAATCTGCGATTTCTCTGTCGACGGTAGTTTGCGGGCTCAGGTCTAGCGACCTTCACCTCGCAAAGCCTCGATTAAGGTCTGCCATCAATTCACTTGCGTTTATTGTGGTCAGGACCATTATTAATTGTGTGACTTATATAGTTTGATATACTTTCCTAAGCTCCTTTATTCCTAGACTTAGGCGGTTGGCTACTGTTTTTGGGGAGAGGTTCATTTTTTGACCTATTTCTTTGTTTGTTAGGTCTTGGTAGTATTTTAGTTTTAGGATGAGGGAGTTTTTCTTATCGATTTTCTCCAAGCTTTTTCTTATTTTTTTCTCTTCTTCTTTTTGGACTAGGTCTTCTTCTAGGTCAGCCTTTCCAGGTATTTCTTCTATTATTTCTACGCCCTTGTCGTTTTTTTCGTAAATTGAAGTCGGTCTTTTCTCTTTTGCCTTGTCTAGGAAGTAGTAGCGGAGCTTGTTTTGTAGATAGTTACCAAAAGTTCCCCTTCCTTGTTCATAGCTTCCTATGGCATCAATCAGGATCATCCTTGCTTCATCTATTGCCTCATCTTCTTCGAAGGCACTGAATTTCTTTACTGTTTTAAGTATCAGTGGCTTGTAAGCTGCCATTATTCTCTCAGAATTGTCTAAAGTTATTTTCATAATATTTCCTTTCCGAGAGCTCTCTTTTGTCGACATCATAATCATAAATGAAATGGCATAAAAAGTTTAATCGGCCTAAGGCTTGATAGTTTCTTACTCAAACCTTAAAAGTCTTTTGTAAAAATAAAACAGACGATTAAAGGCTAAAAGCCCGATAATCGGGAAAGATAAGCCTATTTTTTCTATATATAGGTGAAAGGAGGTTAATACTTGCGAGAGTAAGGAGAAAATTTTAAAGAAAGGAGTGGCGCACTTTCTTAATCTCTTGAGAATAGCTTTGTGATATTTAAGTTAAGTCAACTAAGGATTTATGCCTTTTAGTTTGTCTTCTTAAATGAGATTGCATTGATAGATTTTTAAGAAAAGGACGAAATTTTGCCTAGAGCAAAAAACCGTCCTCATGCCGAAAAAACTATGGACATCATTAAAATAATTAGTGAACTTGGCTTTCCTGTCGCCATTTGTCTAATTTTAATCTTTCAAATCAATGGAAAGATAGACAGGATATTGATAGATACTAAGGAAATAAAAAGCAAAATCGGCCTAGTCTAAGACTGGGTCAAGGAGGTAAGATGACTAAAATTGACAAGATGATTGACTTTGCCATGTCCAAACATGGCAGGGTCAGCTATTCAATGGCCTATCCCCAAAGGTTGGGGCCAGAAGCTATGGACTGTTCGTCCTTTGTCTACTATTCATTAATAGCTGGGGGATTCCTTCCGCCATCAACTAGGATTGGTAATACCGAATCCCTCTACAAGCTAAGGGGGAGAGTCCTAACAGAAATTTATGACTATAACAAGGTTCGTAGGGGAGACATTTTCATAAGAGGAGTGGAGGGACACTCTGCTGGAGCCTACGGCCATACGGGGATTTTCCTAAGGAAGGGATCAATTATCCACTGTAACTACACAAACAATGGTGTATCAATCAATGATGAATCATCCTATATAGGCTACTATCTCGACTGTAAGCGTTCCTGTGAGGAAAGATACTTTAGACCCATAGAAAATGGTAAGTATGAAAGGCTTGGGATTTGGAAAAAGGGAAGAGGCCTTGTCCATGCCATTAGCAATGTAAGGGAGAGACCCACGACTAAAAGTAACATTGTAACCCACTACTATCCAGATGATACCATAAACTACGACCTTCTCGTAAAAAGTGATGGATACTTTTGGCTATCCTATATAGGAAATGAAAGCGGCCTAAGAAGATATGTTGCCTACGCTGATGATGAGGGCAACTCTTGGATAGATGTTTAAAAAAATAAAAAAAATCGGGAAGAATTGAGAGATTTTTCTATATATAGGTGTAGGGCCTACAAAATAAGAAAATAAGGAGAAAAAAAATGAAAGTAAAAATTATGTATGAATTGGCAGATAAGCTAAGTGGAAAAATCAAGAAAGCATCAAAAACATTCTCAAACTTTGTAAAAGGTATATCAGATGAAAGCCTAAAGGAATTCGTAAGAGCCTATACTAGCCTAATGGATGTAGAAAAAGAAGTTGCCATGAAAATCGTAACAAGTGAATTAGCATAAGGAGGAAATAGAATATGAATCAAGTATTAAAACTACAATTTGCAGATGAACAAGGAGCAAAAAGGATTATATCAATAGATAAGCCAAAAGGAAATTTGGATGAAAATGCCATAAACAAGGCCATGGATGAAATTATAGCATCAGGTTCCCTAGCCACCAAAAATGGTAAGCTAACAAAAAAAGTAAAAGCCTATCTAGAAACAATTGAAATCAAAGAATACAAGATAAACAAATAAGAAGAAAAGAGGAAGAGCCAGCGAAAGCTGGCTTTTTTGCTGGGTTGAGAGCTTAATGAGTTTTTTTGCTAGGCTATTAGATTTACTAGTCAGATTTCTCGCCGAAATCTGCTATTTCTCTGTCGACGGTAGTTTGCGAGGCGAAGCAGTGCTAAGCCCGAAAACTACCGTCGAGGAGCGAACGCCCCATGTCATCGTTAATGGAGTTGTCCCAATGAGTTTACGAATTGTGGAAACTCCTTAATCGAGGCTTTTCGAGATGAGCATTAATATTATAAGGCGAATCCGAAAACTACTGTCGAGGAGCGAACGCCCCCATGTCATCCTGAGGAAGAAGCTTCGCTTCTGACGTGAGGATCTTTTCTTTGATTTCTTATTGTTACTTGGCTATTAGATTTACTAGTTAGATTGCTCCTCACTTCGTTCGATCGAAATGACATGTAGGTCTTCCAACGATTCACTTGCATTCATTGTGGTGAGGAGGGATTTATTTTCTTCAAAATTTTTATATATTTCTTTAATTTTGTAGAAAAAGTGTAAAAAGCTTGTTGAATTTTAAGGTGTTTTAGTATAAACTATTATATAGATGTACTTTTGTAAACAACACTACTATAAGGAGAAAATTAATGAATGAACAAGAAATTGATTTAATTGAATTGTCTAAGAAGTTAGTCAAACATTTGCCTATGATTTTTTTATTTGCAATTGTTATAGGAGCATTGAGTTTTGTTTTGTCTAGCTTCATTATTACGCCAAAGTATGATTCTAATGCTACTATGATCGTAAGCAATTCTACTCAAAATAATGATCAGAACCCTCAAGCTAATGTCGATTATGGTCAAATCCAAGCCAATAAGGCTCTTATTTCTACATATTCCGAGATTGTTAAGTCCAAGGGTATAGCTGATAAGGTTATTAAAAATCTAGGCCTTGATATGGATTATGAGGAGTTTTCTTCTAAGGTTTCTATTGAGCCTGTGAAGGATACACAAATTATTTCTGTAAAGGTTGTCGATACTATTCCTGAGAGGGCTATGGATATTGCTAATGAAACTGCTAATATTTTTAAGGGTTCTATTGGCGATATTATGAAGGTTGATAATGTACAGATTCTCGATGGAGCTACCCTTCCAGAAGAGCCTTCTTCACCTAAAATTGCAAAAAACACAGCTATCGGTTTAGTTTTAGGATTTGTACTTGGTATGGCTGTTGCCTTATTTAGGGAATTAGCAGATTCATCTGTAAATAGTGCAGAAGAAGTTACAGAGTTTTTTGATATACCAGTCATTGGTATTGTGCCAGATAGAAAGCAAGGAAATTAGTATGAGTAAGAAAAACACTTATTATAGTGCCTCTATGTATGATGAGGCGATTCGTTCGGTTAGGACAAATATACAATTTAGTAGCTTGGATAAGAAAAATAAGATTATAGCTGTAACATCTACCAAGCCATCCGAGGGTAAGTCTACAGTTATTTATAAGCTCGCCAAGTCTTTTGCGGATAATGGTGAGAGGGTAATCCTTATAGATTGTGACTTGAGATCTCCTTCTCTTTATGAGATAGCAGGAATTAATGATAATGTTGGCGTTACTAATTATCTAACAGGCAAGGTTAGTATACAAAGGGCAATAAACAAAGATCGTGCCCAGGCAAATCTCGATTTGATTTTTACAGGTCCAGTTCCACCAAACCCTGCCGAGATTTTAGCATCGCAAGTTTTTAAGAAATTAATTGAAGATTTATCAGAAGTTTACGATTATGTCTTTATTGATACACCACCAGTTGGTCTTTTCACAGATGCTTCTATAGTCTCTACCTTATGTGATGGGGTAATCTTTGTTATCAAGTCTTCTGATACCAAGAAGGAAGATATAACTTTGGCCTTGGATAATCTTAAAAAGGTTGACGCTCACATTCTAGGTGCAGTTCTTACCTATGTTCCAATGAAAGATAAAAGGTATGGGAACTATTATTAGATGATAGATATACACAATCACATAGTCTATGGAGTAGATGATGGATCGAGGTCAATAGATGAGAGTCTTGCTATGGTTGACTTGTATATGAAGTCTGGTTTTAGCGAAATAATCGCTACAAGCCACTTTGATAGGTCAAGATATATGGTCGATGCATCAGAAATTCGAGATAAAGTTTCTATATTGAATGAAAAGATAAAAGAAAAGGGCCTAGATTTTAAGATTTATCCTGGTCATGAAATTCAAGTTGAAGTAGGTATGGAGAAAAAGCTTGCCTCAGGAGAGCTTCTTAGGCTTAATGATACAAGATATGTCCTTTGTGAGCTATCTTTTGTGAATAAGCCTAATTTTTTGAAGGACTTATTCTATAATCTTCAGCTGGATGGTTATGTGCCAATTATAGCCCACGCTGAAAGGTATCCTTATGTAGCAAGAGATATTGATTGGCTAATAGATTTTATTAAAATGGGTGCACTTATTCAGGTTAACTACTCATCTATTAAGTCAAACTACGAAACTATCAAAAGCTTATTAGAAAGAAATATGGTTCATCTTATTGCTACTGATGCCCACCAATCTGAGTGGAGAAATCCCTATATCAATGAATATAAGGAAGAGATTCTAAAAATTGTATCAGAAGATAAGTTCTATAAGCTAAGCACGAGTAACCCTTCTCTTGTTTTAAGAGATCAATTTATCCCAAGTGAGCGTGAAAAAATCTTAATAGATAATAAAAAAGAGAAAAGAAGCATATTTAGTTTTTGGAGAAGAAGATGAAGTTGAAATATATATTTTTATCTGCAATCATCCTATTGAGTCTTAACTCTTGTAATAAAAAAGAAGATAACTATCAAGCAAAGAACATACAGGTAGAATCAGTCTTTGACAAGAAAGAAGACCAAAAAAAGGCTGAAAAGTCAAATGAGGATAAAAAAGCAGAAGAAAAGACTGAAGTAAAAAAACAAAAGCCAGCAAAAGAAGAAAATAAAAAGAAAAAATTCAGGACAAGAGATACTACAAATATGAGAAGTGAGCCAAATACTGTGGAAGACAATATCTTAGTAGCTGTTCCTGGTGGAAGTGAGTTTGAGGCTTTAGAAGAAACAAAGGGCGAGGACGCAGACTGGATAAAGCTTACTTTTGAAGGTAATACAGGTTTTATAAGAAAAGACATGCTAGAAGAAATTAAATGAGACAAAAGACCGTTAAGAAATTGACGGTTTTTCTTTTGGGAAAATTGAGATGGATCTCTTTTCTGATACCATATGCTTGTTTGGGTCTTAATTTTACTAGTAAGATTCACCGTATGCCACCATGTCATCTCAAACGAGTAAGCTTGCTTTCGAGGAGGGATCTTTTTCTTTGACGTCATATATTTATTTAGGTCTGAGATAAACTAATCAGATTCCTCGTCGAAATCTGCGATTTCTCTGTCGACAGTAGTTTTCGGATTCTCCTTAGCGGATCATCTCGAAAACCTTGATTAAGGTCTGCCATCAATTCACTTGCGTTCATTGTGGCCAGAACCATTAGGAATGACAGGTATGTCTGCCATCAATTCACTTTCGTTTCTTGTTGCAAGTATCATTCGAAATTACAGGAGGAATATTTTTCTAGTATCCTCCATTTATATTTATTATATCGCCAGTGATGTAGGAGGCTTCTTCTGATATTAGGTAGGCTACTAGGTTTGCTATTTCTTCTGCTTTGGCGAATCTTTCCATGCCTACTTCTTTTTTTAGTTCTTCTAGTTCTTCTTTGGAGAAGTCTTTTGTCATCATGTCGGTTTCTACTATGCCTGGGGCTATGGCGTTTACTCTTATCTTGCTTGGGGCAAGTTCTTTGGCGAGGGATTTAGTGAGGCTGTTTATGGCACCCTTGCTTGCAGAGTAGGCGCTTTCCATGCTTGAGCCTTCTTCGCCCCAGATTGAGGAGATGTTTATTATGACTCCTTCTTTTTTCTCTAGCATCTTTCCTACGGCTCTTTTGCTTGTTAGAAAGACAGAGTCGAGGTTGGTCTGGATTATTTTCTGAAAGCTTTCATAGGGGGTATCTTGGATAAGGGAGTAGTGGGCGATTCCTGCGTTATTTATGAGGATGTCGACTGCTCCTAAGTTTTTTTCTATGGTGGCAAACATTTCTTCTACTTGGTCTTCTTTGGAGACGTCTGCTCCTATGGCTATGGTATAGGGATTTGTTTGTCTTAGTTCTTCTAGGAGGGATAATGCGGCTTTCTTACTTTCCCTGTAGTTAATGGCAATTTTGTAGTTTGGGTTGAGTCTTCTTGCTATGGCCTTGCCTATGCCACGAGAAGAGCCTGTTATTAATACTGTTTTCATATTACTATTTTATCACATTGCTTATCTTATTAATATAGGAGACTTTGGGTATGAATATATTATAGATGTAAAGGAGTTTTTATGAAATATTACACACTAAATGACGGCTTGAGGGTCCCAGCCCTTGGTTTGGGGACTTACAAGATTGAAGATGAGAAGATTATAGATGAGGTTATTAATGCGGCCTTCGATTTAGGCTATGAGTATATTGATACAGCAAGTTTTTATAATAATGAAGAATATATAGGAAAGGCACTTAGTCATTCTTCTAAGAAGAGGGCTGATTATATGCTTGCAACTAAGGTTTGGCCATCTGCCTATGGACTTGATAAGACTAAGAGATCTATTGATGAATCTTTAAAGAAGCTTGGGACTGATTATATTGATGTTATCCATCTTCATTGGTTTGGCAAGGATTTTGATGAGGCTTGGAAGGTTTTTATGGACTACAAGGATCAAGGGATAGTAAGGTCTATTGCGGTTTGCAATTTTATGCCAGAGCAAGTGGAAAAGTTATTGGAAGTGGGAGAGGCTCCATCTATGGATCAATTAGAAAGTCATTTGTTCTTGCAAGATAGAAAGACTAGAGCTTTTCTTAGGGAAAAGAATATCAAACACCAGGCTTGGAGCCCACTAGCAAGGACTAGGGGAGGTCTTTTAGATGAAGCTATCCTAAAAGATATAGCTTATAAGTATAACAAGACCCCTGCCCAGATAGCTTTGAGGTGGAATATTAATCAAGATACTATGGTTATACCAAAATCAGTTCATCCAAATAGGCTAAAGGAGAATATAGATATATTCGACTTCGCCTTGGATGATGGTGATATGAAGGTATTGGCAAGTCTTGATAGGAGACAAAGATTCTCTCAGGATCCCCTAGATCAAGATTGGCTAGAAAAAATTAGACATATGTAGCTAGCATGTCTTACTTTTTTATTAGTTTTGTGTTGATTTAAAGCAAAAGACCCCTCTAGAAGGAATTTCTTCTAGGGAGGTCTTATTTTTATTTGTCTTTTGCTTGGAGATATTTGTCTATGTTTTCTGCGGCTTTTTTGCCTGCACCCATGGCAAGTATTACTGTCGCAGCACCACTTACGGCGTCTCCTCCTGCGAATACTCCGTCTTTGGTGGTCATTGTTGTATCGTCTATGATGATTCCGCCCCAGCTTTCTGTGTCGATATCGTCATTGGTTTGTTTGATAAGTGGGTTTGGAGATTGACCTATTGAAATTATTACAGAGTCGAATTCTACTTCTTCATATTCGCCAGTTGCTACTGGACGTCTTCTACCAGATTGGTCAGCTTCGCCTAGGGCCATTTTTTCTACTTTTACTTTTTTAACCCAGCCATTTTCGCCTATGATTTCTACTGGATTGTGAAGGTTTAAGAAGTTAATTCCTTCTTCTCTGGCGTGGTGGCTTTCTTCAAGTCTAGCTGGCATTTCTTCGAAGCTTCTTCTGTAGACTACTGTTACATCTGCTCCCAATCTTTTGGCAGATCTTGCAGCATCCATTGCTACGTTTCCTCCACCTACTACACAGACTTTCTTTCCTATGTGGACTGGTGTGTCGTATTCTGGGAACTTGTAGGCCTTCATTAGGTTCATTCTTGTTAAAAACTCATTTGCTGAGTAGACCCCGTTGAGGTTTTCTCCTGGTATGTTTAGGAATTTTGGAAGTCCTGCTCCTGTTGATAGGTAGATTGCTTCGAAGCCTTGGTCGAAGAGGTCTTTTAGGGACATGGTTCTTCCTACTATGGTGTTGGTTTGAAGTTTTACTCCAAGACCTATTACGTTTTTAAGTTCTGTTTGAACTAATTTTTTTGGAAGTCTGAATTCTGGGATTCCATACATTAGTACGCCTCCAGCTGTATGGAAGGCATCAAACATTACTACCTTGTAGCCAAGCTTAGCGAGGTCGGCTGAGCAAGAAAGTCCAGAAGGACCTGCTCCTACAACGGCAACTTTTTTGTTTTTGCTGGTTACTTCGACTGGCTTGTTGTAATTTTTGCTATTTCTATGATCAGCTACAAATCTTTCGAGTCTACCGATTGCTACTGGTTCATCTCTTCTTCCCCTAGTACAATTTCCTTCACATTGGTTTTCTTGCGGACAAACTCTACCACAAATAGCTGGAAGGTTGTTGGTTTCTGCGATTTTTTCGTAGGCTCCATCTAGGTCGTCTTCTAGGAGAAGGCTGATAAATTCTGGGATTTGTACTCCAACAGGACAACCAGAAACGCAAGGTCTGTTCTTGCAGTGGACGCATCTTGTCGCTTCTTCCTTAGCCATTTCAAGTGTATAGCCCAAGCTTACTTCATCAAAGTTCTTATTTCTTACATTTGGGTCTTGTTCTGGCATTGGAACTTTAGTTTTGGACATATTGAATTTAGCCATGTCTTACCTCCCCAGTTATATTGCAAATATGCTCACGTTCTTCTGTGACATAGTTTCTAGCTCTGTTCATAGCTTCGTCGAAGTCTACCAAGAATCCATCAAAGTCTGGTCCATCAACGCAGGCAAATTTCATCTTGCCACCTACACTTAGTCTACAGCAACCACACATGCCTGTTCCATCTACCATGATTGAGTTCATGGATACAGTTGTTGGAATATCGTATGGTCTAGTAACTCCTACTACATTTTTCATCATTATAGCAGGGCCTATGGTTAAGACATGATCGTAGTTTTTGCCTTCTTTGATTAGATCATCAAGGACTTGGGTTACGAAGCCTTGTCTACCATATGAGCCATCGTCTGTAGTTATGTACAAATTGTCTGAACAAGCTTTTAATTCGTCTTCAAGGATGATAATGTCCTTGTTCTTAAAGCCCATAATAACATCTACATTGGCGCCTAGCTCATGTAGGTATTTGGCTTGAGGATAAGCAATAGCTGTACCAAGTCCACCGCCTACTACGCATATATTCTTTCCTTTAAGATCGTCAAGATCGGTTGGCTTGCCTAGTGGTCCAACGAAGTCTAGGAAGCCATCTCCTGCCTTTAGTTTGTCCATTCTCATGGTTGTGCCACCTACGATTTGAACAATGATTGTAACGTTTTCTTCATCTGTTTCAGATATGGTAAAAGGAACTCTTTCTCCTTTTTCGTCTAGCCTTAGAATAATAAATTGACCTGGCAAGGCTTTTTGTGCTATAAGCGGAGCCTTGACAACAAATTTTATTGTATTCTCATTCAAATTGGTTTTTTCTATAATTCGTGCCATAAATTTCCTCCTCGTAATATAATATCAAATCATCTACTATTTTACAATAATGATGCAAAATATTTAGTAAATAGTAGAGTATGTGATAACTAAGAAAGAGGGCGATTTTTAAAAGAAAAAGCAATATTCCAACAAGTATTTACTTAAAAAATTTATTCCTTACTATAGACCTCACAAGAAAATCTTAGCATCTTTTACTAGCATAAGTTAGCGACTCTTACTTCTCCTAGCTTAATTCTTGACGAAACGATAAGTGCCTTAGACAACAAAAGAGAGGTCCTTATCCAAAACTTGCTTGAGAAAATATATAAGGCTAGGACTACCCTTAGCATAGCCACAGTCTTTTTTTATCCAAATATAAAAATGCTTATTAACAAACTTTTCAAGGTGCAATGATTTTAGGACTTAAAGTTGTATAATGAAATAATAGAAAAGGAGTATATATGGCAAAAATTTTCGGCAAAATCTTGCATGGATTCGCAAGCCTTATTGGAAATATCTTTACAGTTTTAATAAATATTATGAATGTCATAACCATGACCTTTGAAGGAATAAGGCAATTGTTGTTTTTAGTCTTTATATTTGGCTGCTCCGGCTTTGTCTTTTTTCCCTTCATAGCCTTGGCTATACCGAGAAAATTGTGGACAGTCATCTTTATAATATTGATAATACCAATCCTAGGTCCTAAATTTATTTCTATGCTCAAATATGGCAACTACACTCTTACAGAATGGATGTATGATAGGGCAGATAGCCTAATAACAGGAAAGAAAGTGGGCTTCGATAGCCTTTCTGATTATTCAAACAAGTACAAGTTTGAAAGGCAAGAGGAAAGAAGAAGACAAGCAGAAGAAGCCGCAAGAGCTAGTCAAGAAGAGATGAATAGAAGATTTGAAGAAATCTTTAGGGGCTTTAGCTACACAAATTTCAACCAAGGCGACTGGCAATCTTATGATACAGGTTCATCCTATACTAACATGACCAACGACTTAGGCTTTAAAGAAAAATACGAAAGATCATGTGATACTCTTGGTCTTAATTATCAAACTGATATCTATCAAGTAAAACTAAACTATAGGAAGCTTGCAAAGCAATATCATCCAGATATCAACAAAGAAGAAGGTGCAACCGAGAAATTCCAGCAAATAAATGATGCCTACGAATTTCTAACAGAGGCAAATATCAACAAATACAAGTCTACTTATAGTTAGGAGATTTTATGGTAAATGAAGCAATAACTAGCCTCGATAAGGCAGTAATCCTTTCAGAAATTGCCTCAAATGCGGGGGCAATAATGCTTGCCAATGGAGCAGAAGTCTATAGGGTAGAAGATACAATTGAAAGGATAATAAGGTCAAAGAAAAATATCAAAGACGTAGATGTATATTCAACTACCAATGTAATAGTAATATCTTTTTCCTTTAACGATGAAATCCACACCAACATTAGAAGGGTAAAATCAAGAACCAACAACCTTTATTTTATAAACAAGGTAAATTCATTTTCAAGGGACTTTGTCAATGGCCAATACACCCTCAATGATGCCTGGGATGAATTACAAAAAATAAAAAAAGACCCAGGTCAACCCTACTGGATGCAAGTAATGGGCTCTGCCATATCCTCAGCTGCCTTCCTTTTGATGCTTGATGGAAATTTTACAGATATGCTTATTTCCTTTATAGTTGGCCTAGTATCCTACATAATAAGCTTTCAATTCCAAAAGGCGAAATTCGGTTTCTTTTTGGTAAATTTTATAGCAGGAATAGTAGTAGGTGTAATGACCCTTTCCTTTAGGTATTTCTTAGCTGACATAGAAGCAAACAAAATTGTTATAGCTTCAATGATGGCATTTTTGCCGGGGATAACCCTAACTAATGCTATGAGGGACTTGATGAGTGGAGATGTTACAAGTGGCTTGACAGGTGCTACCACTGCCATACTAATATCTACTGCCCTAGCCCTAGGCGTAGCTATGCCAATAACAATAGTAAGCTACTTCTTATAAGGAGGATAAATGTATAGCTATCAATTCATCATATCATTTATTTGTGCAATAGGCTTTGCCCTAGTATTTCAAACACCGAGAAAGCCCCTTCTCATATCCTGCCTAAATGCAGGAATAGGCTGGGTAATATATAGATATATAACAAACAAAACAGGCTCTGCCTATATGGCAACCTTCGTTTCAGCCTTTGTGATTGCTCTAATCTCAGAATACTGTGCCAAAATATTTAAGTATCCAGCTATAATCTTTATAGTACCAGGAGTAATAAACCTCTGCCCGGGAGAAGCAATATTTAACACGATGAAATACTTTATTGACAATGAAAATAATATGGTACTACTAAGCCTTTTCAAGGCCATGGCCCTTGCAGGCTCAATAGCCTTTGGTATTCTCTTATCCACATCATTTTCAACAAATATCAAAAACTTTAGAAGAAGGAAAAAATAAATGAAAAAAATAATATATCTAGCAGGGGGATGTTTTTGGGGAGTAGATGCCTATTTTTCTAGCATAAAGGGAGTTTTAGAAACAGAAACTGCCTATGCCAATGGCAAAACGAAGAAAACTTACTATGAAAACCTAAAAACAACAGACCATGCTGAAACAGTAAAAATAACATACGATGACGAGCTAATAAGTCTAAAAGAAATCCTAGAATACTTCTACTACATAGTAGATCCCTTTTCCATAGACAAGCAAGGAAATGATAGGGGCAGACAATATAGGACAGGAATCTATGCAGAAGATGAAGAAACTTTACAAATTGCTAGGAAATTTCTTGAAGACAAACAAAAAAATGAAAAAGAAAAAATACAAATCCAAGTAGAAAAACTAAAAAACTATGTAAAAGCAGAAGAATATCACCAAGATTACCTAAAGAAAAATCCTCTGGGCTACTGTCACATAAAGCTATCAGACAAGCCTAAAATCTAGACTTTAAATAAAAAAATCAAGATGGGAAAACTCGTCTTGATTTTTTTATAAAAAATTTGACAGGCATAATCAAACATGGTATTATGTATTAGTCGGCAAGAGCTGACACAAGAACCAAACAAATTAAATAGACAATAACATAACCTAAAATTCTTTTGAAATAAAGGATAACAAAAAAAATCACGCATCAGACAAAAGTCAGATGTAAATGAATAAGCCAGAACAAAAAACG